>NZ_BAABMI010000062.1:0-31612 GCF_054785195.1 Secundilactobacillus muriivasis
GCTCGTAGGCCCGCCACTGCGTTCCAGCCTCGCATAGCGCCGGAGCCTCCCGCGGCATCCTCCCACTACAAAAAAACAGAATTACCGAATTTCACAAACTATACATGCTTACGCTGGACACAAACGACAGTCAACTTACTGCTCCCGAGTTACTTTTTGTCTGCTCCGTGAAGCGCTCTTTCGCCGAGGCAAGACAGTTAACTCAGGCGCCGATTGTTGATCAGCAATTTGATCAATTCTAGACCGAAAGTTTCGATCAACCAATGATAATTTGGTATTCGCTTGGGTTGTGAACCGTGTTTTCAATAGTTCGTAAATGGTAGCACAGGTCAACGAATCATTATCGGCATGGTGTGGTTGGCCGGTTTCCACGTTGAGTAAGTGCGCAAGTGACTGGAGTGAGATTCGATCCGCACCCATGGATTTGGCGACGAATTGTTCAACGTCAAAGTAGTTGAGCTTATTTTTGGCATTTTGGTTAGGGCGGATATCGTCTGGGAGGTAGTTGACCAGAGTCGTTAAGTCGCTGTTAATGTTATAGCCGAGAACGGGGAGTAGTTGTGCATATTGGTTAGCTTCTGGATGAGGAACTTTTTTGCTGGCGTCGAACCACCACTTTAAAAAATGTTTGATAATGTCGTTGATATCTCCGTATTTACGATACGTTTTTGGCGTCATATCCGCGAGTTCCATGCCACGGATGAAATCGGTAGGGAGCATGTCCTTGAAGTAAGCGAACCGGTTAAACCGGTTGCGTTGTGGTTGACCGTTGATTACGGCAATTGCCGCGATTTGAAGTGGTAAGTGACTTTGATCGGACTTGGTTTCAGCAAACTCCAGATCAAGTGAAATGTAATTATCAACCAGGTTGCTAACGGGCAACGGGTTGATTTGATGAACGTTAAATGTCATAGGTAAATTCCTTTCTAAATTAAAAATGCCTCTGGAATCATCGCAAATGCGTTTTCCAGGGGCGAAATAGGGTGAGCCGGTAGATTGCGTGTTGTACAGTTATGCTTTAAGTGGTTGATGCGCTTTAACGACTTCGGAAATCACGATGCTGGCGAAGATGAGTGCAGCGCCGAGGTACTGGATGCCCGTTAACACTTCGCCGAGCATCAGAAACGCAAAAATCGCTGAAAAAATTGGTTCTAGTGAATAGATTAAGCTAACGGTTTCAGGGGTTAGGTAACGCTGGGCGGCATTTTGCCCCACAAAACCAAAAGCGCTACAGATAATTCCAAGGGCGAGAACCGCGCCCCATTGTGCACCCGTTTGTGGCAGTTGAAAGCCGGAGGTGAGCGTCCCTAAACAGAGGCCTTCGACCCCAGCAACGCCTAATTGCCAGATGCTGACGTTGAAAGTGGCTTGACCGTGGCGGCTTAAACGATCCGAATAGAGGATATAAACGGCATAGAGTGCGGCGCAGCCCAAGCAAAACAACGCGCCAACGTTGAGGTGAAGCCTGCGTCCGTTGGCGACCAAGAAGTACAATCCCACAATTACAGTTAGCGTTGTAATTAAAGTAACCGGCCGAGGCCAGATGCGTTGTCGAATGGTGTCTAAAATGGTGACAAAAACGGCAGTTGTACTTAGCAAGAAGCCGGCAGTGGAGGCATCTGTGTGTTCGAGGCCTGTCATCACGAGTGAAAAGAGACTAAAAAGCAGCGTGCCTAAAATCAAGCTTGCAATGGCTTCATTGCCTGATGGCCAGTTGAGTAAGCGCCAAAAGACGAGACTGGTTACGACAAACGCGATGCTAAAACGTAGACCAACTAACATAAATGGGCCAACACTAGCTAAGGCGAGTTTCATCCACATGTAAGACGCGCCCCAAGCGGCAGTTACTAAAAGCATTAACCAAAACGCGCGTTGACGAGTCATTTAATTTCCCCCTGAATTGAGTAGCAATATGATTATTGTAACCCGAAATAGTGACGCTGTTAATGATTGCGGGCTGCTAGGCCGAATGGCGGGGTAATAAATCACCCTCAATTGCGATTAAGTCGCGACCACCGTCTTTGGCGAGGTAGAGATAACGATCAGCTTCAGCGTAGACATCAAAGTATTTATTATGCTGTGGCTTAACCGTAGCACAACCGATTGAGGTCGTTAACGTGAGTTCGGCGTCAACTTGAGTGAGTTGAAGTTGAGCAAGGCGACTTTGAAAAGCTAGCGCAATTCTAGCAACATCGTCACTTGATAGATCGGCTTGAACAATGAGGCAAAACTCCTCGCCACCTAATCGGTAAGCTTTGGCATGCTGGTCAAGCTGCTTGGCGGTCTGTTGTAGCTCGGTCGCGACGGCCTGTAAAACCACGTTTCCTTTGAGATGACCATACTGATCGTTGATTGCCTTGAAATGATCCAAATCGATTTCAAACATGGTGAACGGGTCATGTTCTCGTTTGAATTGACGATACAAATTGAGCGTATCTCGATTAAACGTGCCAACGTTTGCAAGGGCTGTCAGTTCATCGTGACTTGCCCGATTGCGTAGATTGTCTTCCCGTCGGTCGGTTGCTACCATTAAACGGCTGAATTCACCGACAGTGATGCCTAAAACGATATACGCGGTGAATTGGCGAATAATAAACCAGAAATCAAACTGTCGCGGATACATGGCGTAGATCGTGAGAAAACCGGCGATGCCAAATGCCAGCATGACGCCATAATAGGCCGTTCGATTATATTTAATCACCTGACCACGTCGGCGTAAAATAATCAGAATTGCTGCCCATACTAAGTAGGCACTCACACCAAAAACGGTGACTGGTGAACTGTAGTAGAAAAAGTAGATGCCCGTCAGCGTGATCCACAAAACGACCTCCAGCCAACTTCCGGTTTCCATGATAATCAGATACATTGCCAGAAGCATTAAGTTAAGAAAGGTCCAATGAAGGCCAAACGCGGCGGTGGATGGATCTAACGCGTAGTGGAAAGCTTGAAGCGCATAGAGTAGGCCGATGTAGGCAACACCACCAAGGCCGATGATGAGTTTTCGATCTTGAACGATGCTACTATGTATTGTGCGATCATTGACCCAGTAGAGTAACGATGTTGCACCAACAATCACTAAAATGTCGAGTAGTAGTGATGTGATAAATGATTGCCAAACCATGCTGATTGACACGGTAATTCCTCCAATCGGATGGGGTGTCGTATAAGTGTGCCGATAACGACCCAAGTTCTGCCTATTATACGCCGTTTATCAAAAAAATTACAGTCACTTTAAGGTTAATGTTTGATTAACTAGGTCCGGTAATCGATGGGTTTCAAGATGAACTCAAAATAATCAGTTATATGTTGTCCCAATACGATTATGTATATAACAAAATAGAGATTAAGCCATCAAATAGCCGTTGAATTTAAGGTAACCTCAAATATCATTGTTACAATCTGGCTATGCTATAATTAACTTGTATATTTGAGAAAGTCCGAATTCGATTGTTCATTAAACAACAAGAACGTGATTGGTTACTTGAGAACGTTGTATACCACAAAAACTTAGGAGATCACAATTTATGGATCAACAAAAACTAAAACAATTACGGCTAAGTCACCTTGGTTTCGGAGTGACCCAGGATTCGAAGGGGGCCTTGACCCGGACGATCGGTATTCAGGCTCAGCAAGCGCGTGAGGCAGATCTTAATCTTAGCTTGCGTACCCATACACCAATTGAAACCCTCCACAACTGGTACGATGAGCAACCAGTTGTGCGGTCCTGGGCACAGCGATGGACCCATCAGTTGTTGACGTTATCGGATTGGCAATTAGTGATTTCCGCTCGCCAGACTGAGACGTTACCGAAAACTTACTTGTTAGGTCATGAAACGTTAGTGACGGAATTAGCTGCTTTAATTCAGAATCAACTGGTTACTAAGCCGCGGTTAACTAAAGCTGAAGTAGTTGCGTTATTAACGCCGTTGATACCAACGGATGTGAAACCCAATAACTTGATCTACGCCGTGTTGCAGACTTTGGTCGCCCGCGGTCGGTTATACTTTGACGCCCGATCAACGACTCAAAATTATGTGGTGATTGCCAATCAGTTACCGCTACTACCAGTTGAAACAGCGTTGCCTGTCTTGATACAACGCTACATTGAGGGTTTTGGTCCGGTATCACTGGCGGATTTTTGCAAATGGTCAGGGATTCGAATCACGCAGGCACGGCCGGTTTGGCAGCAAGTAACAGCAAAATTATCCCCCGTGATGGTAGCTGGTCAGGAACTCGTGGCAATGTCAACTGAGCCAACCGTTGATTTACCTGTATGTCAGTTAGCGGCTCGATTCGATGCCTGTTTTACTGGCTATGCTGACAAAAACTGGCTTGTCACACCCGAACATCAAAAGACGATTTGGACAAAGAACGGGTTGATTATGGCGCCGATTCTGTTACGCGGCGTGGTGATCGGTCATTGGCAACATCGACAACTTCGGAATGGGGTCGCGGTGACGGTCAAGCATTGGCAGTTGCTGACTCAGCAAGATGAACATTTGATTAAAAATCAATTAGCGAAAGACTTGTCGAACGCGGTTTCGCAACCATTACTTCAAGTGAGCTTTGAATCGATTAGTTGATAAAAAGCTTTTTGTTATATACAATATTAAGGCGCTGCATCACGACTTTGAAAATTAAATGAGTGTCATAATAAAACGTTCTTTAAAAAATGGACTATAATAATCTTAAAGCTCGAACCAAGCATCCTGAACTTTAATCACATTTATAAGGGGCGACCAACAATGTCGAAAAAGGCCATTGCTGTATTTTCAAATACCAATACCACGTTTAATCAGGCAACCGTTTTAGGCGAAATTCTGCAAGTACCAGTTTACCGAATTAAAGCTGCAGTGCCGTATACTGAGGCTGATTTGAATTGGCACGATGATCAATCACGCGCGAACCGGGAACAAAATGATTCATCGACGCCACAACCAGCGCTAGCTGATACAGCATTTAATGCTGACTTTGATGTGCTTTATTTGGGATACCCAATTTGGTGGAGCAAAGCGCCTCGAATCATTGACCAATTTTTATCAACTTATGATTTCACTGGTAAAGTCGTGATTCCGTTTGCCACTTCCGGTTCAAGCGCAATTGATCAATCAGTGCGTGAATTACAGCAGCACCATCCCAACGTTACTATTGAAACGGGTAAACGGGTCAATAATCTGAGTCGTCAGGCTTTGACGGAATGGGTTCAATAAAGTTTTTTATAAACAAATTTATCCAAAAAACGAGGCTATCATTTGATGTTGTCAAATGATGGTCTCGTTTTGTTAACGCGTTATTTCAGTCATCAAAGTCTCGACCAGCCGCTGGTTAACCTGGATGAGCTCGTCATAGCTTAAGGCATCCGGATGCGCGAACCAGTAAACATAGGCGTTGATCAATCCAGTGGTTAGTGTATTAAGAATAATTTGTTGAGTCCCGGTTAATTCAGCATCAAATAAGGACGCCGAAAAAGTTTGAAATAGCATGCGTTGAATTCGATCCATCAACTGATGGTGCTTTTCGTTTAGGCAGAGGTACTTGAACCCTTTGAAATTGGCCATTAAGATTTGGTCAAATGTTTCAAGTAATTTAGCGGCACTCCCTTCCGTTTGCGTCAACCGTTGCGCAACTAAGTTTGCCATGTCGTTTTCGTAGTCTTCGAAAATTTCGGTAACGTTGCCGTAGTGAATATAAAAGGTTCGTCGACTAATGTCGGCAACCTGGCAGAGTTTGGTCGTGGTAATGGACTCAATTGATTGTTGCTCTAGTAACTCAAAGAGTGCCGTTCGAAGTCGTTGGAGAGTTTTACGCACACGTTGATCCAAGATAACCCTCCTAAAAGATAATGCACACTTTTTTGATTTTTGTAGCTAAACCTATTCTAAAACAGCCTATGATAATTCACAAATGAAAAAGGGAGTGGTTAATCATGTGGTCAGTGTGTCAAAGTTTATTTGGGAGTTATCATGGAACCGGTTATCAACTGCAACAGTTTGTAACGGCGTTTTCGAGTAGTAATCCGCATTTTATAGGCCATATTTTAGTGGCAGGGTTAACGTTTGCGATTGGCTTTATTGAGTATATTTATAGTTTTTTGTTGGTGAACCGGGAAGGTAAATCACCGTATAATTTATTAATGCACTCGTTTTATTTTGGCATTGATTCCATGGGAATCTTTGTGTTTGCCTTGGCGTCACACGCGCTCGGTGGTTTTTGGGTGTTCACGTTTGCTTCAATTGCAGAAGTGATCTGGACGTTGTTTGAAGTCTACAACCTCACGATGTGTGTTTATCGAGAACGCGACGATGTGTTTGGCCCGAATGTGAGTACAACGGACGCCTGGTCGCGCGTTTTAGGTTGGGTCGTCGTCATGGTGGTTAGTGTTAACCTGTTCCGCGTATTTATGAACGATCCAGCAATGTTTAAGTGGTACATCTTCACCAATATTTTAATGGGCATTATGCCAGGTCTGTACTGGGAAAAGCGTGGCACTCGTTTGGGGGCTTCAATGGGGCTTGCAATCGTGATTTTAATTGGCACGGTGAACTCATTTCTACCAACCAATATGTGGGCGATTGCTAGTCCGTACTTCACGGTTGGTAATAACCCGTGGTTTTATGTTGTGGGGGTCGTTGCCATCTTCTTTGCTTGCCGGACACTGTGGGTTTATCATCGGTTACCTGAAAAGCCTAAGACCATTAATGGCAAACGCACAATCTGGTAAGCTAATTCATTCAAATTAGCGCTGAAAATCGGTACAATAAAGTTGTAGTGGACTGAACCAATCTTAAGGAGGCGGCAATTGATGAAAGCATTTGGCTATACCCATTTTGGCGGACCCGAGGTTTTTGAAATACTTGAGCAACCACAACCCACGTTGCAAACGGATCATGACATTTTATTGAAGACGTTGGCGGTGGGGTTAAATAATTTTGAACGTAGTCAACGAGCCGGTGATTTTGGCCGCGGTCGTTTGCCGATCGTACCGGGTCGTGACGTGGTCGGCGAAGTTGTTGAAGTTGGTTCGGCAGTGACAACATTTCGACTTGGCGATATTGTGATTGGCCACGGCGGTCCGGCGTATGCGCAATACGTGGTAATTGATTCAGAGCGGGCCGTTAAAAAACCAGCGGCCGCCAGTTTAGCTGAAGCAGTTGCGTTGGTAACGCCTGGCATTACGGCATACAATGCTGTAACAACTTTCACGCACGTTAAGACGGGTGATACGGTCTTCGTGAATGGCGCTACAGGCGGTGTTGGGTCACTCATTGTTCAAGTTGCCAATCAACTGGGCGCTCACGTCATTGGGAGTGGTTCGTCGCACAATCAGGCGTTGTTGGAAGCACTCCCGCTAGACGAAATTGGGTTTTATGATCAAGAAAACCTTAACGACAAGTTTGCGAATCGGGCTGACATTGCCATTAACGCAGCCTTAAATGGTCACAATGCGGAACTGCTACGGGATGTTGTCCGAGATGGCGGAAGTGCCGCTTCAGTTGGTGACGAAACCGACTTTGGCAGTAAACACGTCACCTTTGAGCACATTCGGCCCCTTAACGCTGGTCATGACCATGAAGCACTCACAGCGCTCGCAACGATGTTGGATAATGGTCAGCTTAATATTCCAATTTTTAAGACCTTGCCGTTTACCTTGGCAGGCGTCATTGAAGGTCACCAGTTATTGGAAACGCGTCATGCACCAGGGCGAATTGTGCTCGTTAATGATGCGGATGGGCAATGATTGATTACACTAGGACTTATTATTGAATTAAATGAGCGCACAACTTCCGACCAGTTCAGGTCGAAGTCGTGCGCTCATTTTTGAGTGATTGCAGTGATTACTAGGTTAAAAAGCGCCACCACCAGAACCGCCGCCAAAGCCACCAGAACTACCACCGCTAAAGCCACCACTACCACCCGATATGCTACTATCGCTACTGGTAATGGCACTGCCAAAGTCACTGTCAAACTGGGTACTAAAGGTATCAGTGCCAAAGTTTCCGTAGAAGAACAGTGGGTAGTAGATTGATAAGCCATCAACAAGTTCGGCTTGTGTAAACTCAGTCTGCATCGCTTTGATCACCTGCTTAGCAACACCCAGTGATACGGCATAGGGAAGAAGTTGCTCCCACAAAATCAAGTCACCAACCTGTGACCGGTCGAACTGACCAATATCGGTCATCATCAGTTTGAAGCCTTTAACTTCGGCCACTGCCTCTTCGCCGGCCTGAGTGTACGGTGATAGCCCCCGGAATGCAGAAAGTGATACCGCGAAACTTAGTCCGAAAATGAGAACGGTGAGGATAATACCGGTACTAATCCAAACTGGGTGACCCATGAAGGCGCTGGTAAGAATGCCCAAAATCATCAGTGTGAAATTCAACCACAACAAGAGGTGGGCATGAACCCGAATTTGTTGATTCAGTTTATCAAAGAAGTTGTATTCAGTGACTGCTTGATATTGTTGACCCGCCCAATCTTCAAAGTGATCTGATAACGGATTGCTGTTGCCGGTTGGTTGATAGTCACTGATTTCGGCTAAGGTGACGGTCGACAAATGAGTGCCGGAATCTGGTTGACCAATGACGTTGAACATAAAGTGAAGTAACGGGTCTTTTCGATGAGGCGCGGTGAGTTTATCAGTTTCCGTGAGTCGATAGGTGTCTGCTTCGGGTATGATTTGAAGCTCCCCAGCAGCGGCGAGTTCGAGTAACCAGGCTGAAAATGCCTTGGTATTGGGTGCTTGGCGAGTCAAAATACTCTGGGAGGCCACGGGTGAATAATGCGGAATATCGAACCGGTGCACAACGGGAAGCTCGTTGACTTGGTGTTTAGCGTGATGCTTGAACCAGCGCCATTGGCCCAATAAGTGGCCGGCAGCTGCAAGCAGTAGGATAACTGTTAAAATTAACGGTATCAGAACTGCCAGTTGGCGCTTTTGATTCGCTTCATGAGCGAGTTTTGCTTCTAATTGCTGAGCTGCTTGTTTACGGTTAATTGCCTTCGTTGGTGCGGTTGGCGTCACGGTAGTTGGGAAGAGAAGGTGGCATTCCACCGCGGTATTTTCCGGAACGGTTGCAACTGTCATCGTGACTTGGCCACGGGTTTTAGAAACGTTAGTCTGACCTGAAAGTGGCCCATGGGTCCAGGCCTGCAAGGTTGAGACGTGCTGAGCCGGTAACTGCACGTTGATGCGAACGTTTTTCAACGCAACGTCCCAAGCTGAACCGATAATTTTCCAGTTCATTTCGGCCGTATCGCGGTAATTCGTGATGACGCCACCCAAACGATATTGATAATTGAACGTCACTGTTTGGTTGTGAGCCGGGTAATAGACTTTAAACCGGGTATTGTTGCGCTGTTGGGTGAGTGAATAAGTTTGAGGTGCAGCGCTGGTTGATTGTTGCAATAGTTGCTTGCCAACGGTGACTTTGGCTTGTGATAACCGACCAATGCCAGCGGTATCTTGATTATAGTAGACACCATTGAAGTTTCCGTTAAAGTGGTAGGTGATTTGCTGGTGGACCAAGGCATCACCATTTTTTTGAAGGTTGATTTGAACGTGATACTGATTAATGCGAAATGATTTTGCTTGAGCGTTAATGCTCAGTGCGCTCATTGTTAGCAGACTGAATAATAAACTGATTCCCCAGAATAACCGGTGATTCATGATGATTCCCCCTCTGTGAAGCCTTATCTTATTTTAACATAATTAGGTAAGTGAGATGATGACTCAAAATAGCAAGCCCGTTATTTCAGATGACAGATGACGAGCATTGTGCCGACTTTTAAGATTCGAACAATCGTTCTTGAAAGTGGCCTAGTCCATTTGCTAAAATACGGATAGACCACTAGATGGGAGTGATTAGCGCAACGAGATCAACGCTAATGATTCAGCAAAACAAGTGGGTTGGTCAACTGGAAGTATCGGTAAAGGTGGGTTATTTCTTTTATAGTATAAAGCTGTCATTAACTGGGTTAAGCTAAAACTTAGCACTACAGAAAGGCGATGCATCATGGATGAACGTGCACAACGGTTAGACCGAATTTTGGGAACGTTATATGGGCAAGCGATTGGTGACGCCATGGGCATGCCGTCAGAACTTTGGCCAGTGGGGCGAATTCAACACGAATTGGGTGAAATCACCGATTTTTTGCCGGGTCCAGCAAGCAACGAGGTTGCCGTTAACTACGGTCGTGGGCAGTATACGGATGATACCCAGCAGGCCTTGGTGATCTTGGATGCGCTAATTGAGACAGATTGGCAGCCTGATCAACAGGTATTGGGGACGCATTTAGTATCGTGGGCTGATGCCGTTGATGCTTGGTCGCGTAACATTTTAGGTCCCAGTAGTAAAGCGGCCTTGAATGCAATCAAAGTCGGAATTGATGCGAGTGCAATCACAAACCGGGCATTGACGAACGGTGCGGCAATGCGAATCGCACCGATTGGGGCCTTGTTTCAACCGTATCAGTTAAAAACGTTGATTCAGACGGTCACGGCCGTCACTAAAGTTACCCATTCAAGTGACGTTGCTTATAGCGGTGCTGCAATGGTTGCGGGAGCAGTGACAGCCGCAATTGCTGGCTATTCATGGGACGATATTGTTCACTTTGCCTTGGCATGTAACGACCGGGGATTTCAGTTAGGCGCCACAACTTGGGCTGCGAAAACCCGGTCGCGATTAACGCTCGCAATTGGCCTAGCTGATCAGTATGTTGGTGACACCAAAGGTTTTAGTCGTGCCATTTACGAGTTAGTTGGCACGGGGACGATGATTTCTGAAAGTGTGCCGGCAGCGGTCGCCATCGCCTATTATTGCCGCAACGTTCACGATGCTGCACTAATGGCGGCCAACCTTGGTGGTGACACAGACACGATTGGCGCGATGGCGACGGCGATTTGTGGCGCTAAGAATGGTGTTAAATCGATTTCACCTGCTTGGTGTCAGTTGATTGATGACAGTAACCCACAACACCAACTTCACATCTACGCTGAACGGATGTTGAAGTACCAAATTCAGATGAAATAGGGGCGTCAGTAGTTATGGATGATCAAGTGATCAAAGTACCAGAAAGTGATAAAACATTAACACCAGGAAAACTGTTCTACAACTGGTTTGCAGCTAATATTGGCGTGATGGGCTTTGTGTATGGTGCCATTATTGTGAGTTATCGGCTTTCGTTTATCCAAGCCATTTTTGCAGCACTAGTTGGGGCATTGTCATTCTTAGTCCCTGGTTGGGTAGCCATGATTGGTCAACGCGAAGGCGTGACGACGTTTAAGTTAAGCCGAGCAGCGTATGGCACTCATGGCAATAAGATTCCGAATGCCATTGCCTGGTTTAACATGGTTGGCTGGTTAGCCGTTAACGTCATTACGGGAACATTGTTGCTGGTATCGCTGTTTCAAGTGATTCGACTACCTAAAAACAACGTCACAACGTTGATTGCCTTGCTTATTTTTGGCAGTTTTGTGCTCTTATCAGGTTTGCTCAAAGAAGCGACATTGGCGCTGATTCAAACTTGGTTGAGTTGGATATTCGGCATCGTAACTGCAGTGATCTTAGTCCTGTTCTTAGTCAAAGCCAATTGGCAAGTTGCGTTAGCTGCACCTAGTAATAGTTGGTTGAGTGGCTTTTTACCGGCGGTGAGTATTGTCGCAGCTGGTTCTGGCATCTCGTGGTCAATGGCAGCCGCCGATTGGGGCGCCTACGTTAAGCCAACGACGAAACCAGCGGCGACGTTTTGGCATACGACTTTAGGGGGTGCCGTGCCATTATTCATCTTAATGGCTGGTGGTGTGTTACTGAGCACGATTGATTCAACCCTGGCAGTGGCAAGTAATCCGTTTGATGCGATGTATCAGGTCCTACCGAGCTGGATTGGTGTGATTTATTTCTTGGTTGCTGCAGGTGGCTTAGTACCACAGTGTATTGTGTCATTGCGCTCGGCACGCATCAATTTAGCGACGATTGGGATTCGAGTTTCACAGCGAACATCCTTAGCCGTTCATGGGGTCATCGTGATCTTGATTCCGGTGTACGTGCTATTTATTTCCGGTAATTTTTTAAGTAATTTCGAGTTATTCTTAAACTTCTTGGGGATTTGTCTCGCCAGCTGGGTCGCCATTTTTCTGTGTGATAGCGTGATGTTCCGACGAACCGGTTATGATGTTGACTTAATGGCCACTGCATCACCCGTTCATTATAATTGGGGCGGCATTGTGTCATGGTTAATTGCGCTCACGACTGGTTTTATGTTTACCAACAACGCCGTATGGTCGGGACCATTTGCGCATGGGATGTTCCGGGACAACAGTTTAGGGGTGTTCATGGCAGCAATTGCGGCCGTTATTTGCATGGTGATCGTTAAGCTCATTCGTACGCGTCAACTTAACGTTAAGCGAGTTGCTGAATGAAAACGTTAATTTTAGGGGCGGCTTACGTTGATGTTGTGGTAAAAGTTCCCCAATTACCACGGTCGGGTGAGGACGTTACCGGCAACTTTCAAGCCAATATTGTTGGCGGTTCGGCAATCAACGTCTATGGGGCAATGAGAACAGCTGGTGTAAAAGCGGACCTATTTGTCCCAGTTGGTCACGGTCAGTATGCGACAGTTGTCCGTCAATTTCTTGAACACGCTGATATTCCGGAGTTACTTTCAGTTAATGATGCTGACAATGGTTGGGATTTATCGTTAGTTGAACCCAATGGTGAACGCACCTTTTTAACGATTCCAGGCGTTGATCAAATTTGGCATGATGATTGGTTCGATAAACTTGATTTAGCGAGCTATCGGTACGTTTACCTCAGTGGTTATCAACTGGAGAATCCAGTGATTGCCGAACAGATATTAACGCGGCTTCGGATGCAAAAGCCGACAATCACCATTTTATTTGATGCGTCACCGCGAATCAGTTATCTAACGCCAGCGATTCGCGACCAGTTGCTGGCACCCAACGTCATGATTCACTGTAATGAAGTTGAGTTTGAACAGTTTAATCTGGCGCAACAACCGCTGAAAGTTGCCATGCAACGGGTGTATGATGAGACCCACTGTCCGGTCATTGTGACCCTTGGTGATCGAGGTGCTTGTTATTGCGATGGCAGCACTGTTAAAACGGTTCCCGCGTTAGAAACCGTGGTTGTGAATACCATTGGTGCCGGCGATGCCCATTGTGGTGGCCTTTTGGCGGGCCTCAGTCAGGGGCAGTCATTCCAGAATGCAATGAAGTTGGCTAATGAACTGTCGGCGAACGTTGTTGCACAAGAGAGCGGTTGTTTGTCGTGACTAGTTTTTGTGCGTGCGGTTTAAGGACCAGTTAACCGACACTTAAGCAAACATCACCGTCGATTTCTGTTATTTCAGGAATCGACGGTGATGTTTTTTGTTAGTGGCAGCACCAGCGGTACGAGTGGGCGTTGGTAACGAAATTCAATTCGCGTTATAATGACGTCACATCAATTTCTAATACGGGGGCTTTTGCGTGACCTTTTATACGTACACTTATTTAAAAGATCAAAATTTCACCATCAGTTACATTCGATTAACGATTTTGACGGTGCTTTTGATTGCAGCGTTTATCGTGTTTCTCAGGTATTTTCGGAATCGAACGGCGGTTAAATACCGTGATTTAACCGTCATCTTTTTGATTGCGAGTCTGTTGATGATTGGCTTTCAGTTCCAAAACTTTTCGGCGCTTAAAAGTAGCCGCAATAATAACAATAACGTGCTCGGCATTTTGACCAAAATTGGCAAACGAAACCACGTATCACCTAAGGACCTCCAAACCAATACAACGACGGCGAGTGACAGTATGCTGGTTCGAAACGGTAAAACTCATCAGTACTACCGGGTGCTGTATAACGATGATCAGTCGGGTTTTTTAACCGAGAAGATTAATCTTCAACTGACAAATACTCAAGTTAAAGTTATGGGAGGCAATTAGATGTTTGCGTATAGTGATGTTTTGATTAAATTAGTGATTGGCTTTTTGTTTATCACGGTGTTGATTAACCTAACGGGGAAGAGTAATTTGGCGCCAACCTCCGCTATGGATCAGATTCAAAACTACGTCTTAGGTGGTATTGTTGGTGGCGTGCTCTATAATCCTAGTATCACGTTGATTCAGTTTGTATTGGTCCTGTTAATCTGGTCATTGCTGATTTTAATCATGCGCTACCTGACGATTCACAGTCAGCATATCCAAAAGTTTTTAAATGGTGAGCCAGTTACGGTGATTCGTAACGGTGAGATTTTAGTCGATAATTGTTTGAAAGCCAATATTTCGGCTAAAGACGTTGCTTTAAAACTCCGGATGGCCGGTGTGATTGATACCGCCCTCGTTAAACGGGCAATTCTAGAACAAAATGGGCAGTTAACTGTTGTCAATCAGGGTGATACCAATGTTAAATTTCCGGTGATTACGGATGGAACGATTGATCCCGATGTGCTGGATTTGATGGATAAGGATCAAGACTGGTTGGTTGAGGCTTTGAGACGCCAAGGAATTGAAAGTGTCAAAGACGTGTATTTAGCTGAGTTTCGAAATAATCAGTTGATTGTGGCGAAGTATCGGTAGTGCATCACTTATTACAAGTAATGGTCTTTTATTCCAGATAGACATCGCCAATAAAATTAAAGCGGTATGATGGCGTCGATTAGGACGGCCATCATACTGCTTGGTTTGTGATCGTTAAATGTGGTTTCAACTAGTTGTCGTAGTATGTTCTCGTATTAAACGACAATAGTCATCAAATAATTCTTCTTGTTCAACATAAATGCCAGAAGTGTGAATCCGGTCAGCTTGATGTTGAAATGCTGCAAGTTGGAACCGGTTTTGCCTAGTCCGTTTTTTAGAATGAAACTTGCCATTAATTACCCATCGGTTGACATTGGCCATTGTTTGAATTGATAGAAAAGTTGAAATGTCAGTTTTGTTGAGTTTTTGAAATAAAGTTTCGGCGATTTGAATGCCATCTGTATCAAGGTCGCCTAAATAGTGTAGTGAAATCAAACGATTTTCCAGAATCTGTAGTAATTGAATCAGTGCCTGATTTGAGTTGTTGCCATTACCGCAAATGAAACTGATATCGGGAAGTGCAAGCATGAGTTCCAAAAAGACGTTTGCATTTTCAATAATGTAGACGGTCGCTAAATCGGATTCGATAAGGTGATTGAAATCAGATTGCGTTTGCTGGCTGTTCAGGGTAACTGGTTGCGGTAAGTTGGTTTGAATAATGTTTGCAGTTGTAATGGTTCCAGTGATGAGATTTAACTGTCGAAAGTTGACAGTATCGTTGAACTCGAATTTGATGATATTTTGGTAATAGGCTCGTAATGCACGGGCACTGACTGTCTTATCATCAATTAAGGTGTGTGCCGGTAACTGGCAGCGCGCAGTTTCCATCATTAAGGTTGCGAGCGGTTGACCAGATTGAATTTTGGTAAATAACGGTTCAAGCATTGACGCATTTTTCGGTGCGGGTTGCTTGGTTCGTTCAGTATAGCGTTGTTGATATTCGGTCATTATGTTTGATTGCCCCTTTCAATCTGATTGATTATCGATGCCACACACCAATGAGCGAAACGGTATTAATGGGGAAAACACCGCCATCGGAACTTCCAGCCTGAACTTGATAAATCGTATTTTCTATATTATCAGCCAAAAGTGTTGAATAATCGTTCCCAGGGCGGGTCGTTATTAGCGAAAAGTCAAATGCAGCTACTATATCAAGCTGACGCTGTGCGTTTTCATCATCAAGACGGCCTGCAAAATCGTCAAGGAACAGTAAACGAGGTGCATCCTTAAGTTCACATTTATCTAAAATAATCTTGACGATAATCAATAATGGAATGAGGGTTGCATGCGTTTTTTGGGCGCTGGAGAGTTTAGTTTTAAGAACAGGGTTGGTTAAGATACGGTAGTCGGTAGTGCCTGGCAATTTGACCAAAATATTCATCGTGGACCAATTCCGATAGTCGAATTCTTCAAGCAACCAAGTTTGCAGATCATCACGTTCTTGTCTGGTCGCAAATTCGAGCTTATGTTGCATCAGACTTCTAAACTCTGGCATCTTGGTGTCATTGATGTCAAAAATTTCGGTTAATGCGGTTTCCGTCAAAACGGGTTGATGGTTTCCCTGACGATTGCTTCGCTCATAATCTAATTCAATTTTGAATTTAATCGCGGCCCGTTCGTTATTTTGCTGCATTGTTTGATTGATCTGTTGCAGGTAATCTCGCTGTTTAAACATTTGGTGGCTAACAGCAGCACAAAACGTTCCGAGTTCATCAGTCGCCAATAAGTGGGTTTGGTCGTTTGGAACGTGCTTTTTGACATTGGCTTTGAGTGTTGGTAAATCAAAATTTAGCTGGTAGACATCTTGCTCATCTTGAAAAACCAAGTCACCGGCGGCAATCGCTAATTCGGACATTCCGATTCCTTGAAGCAGTTCGTTGAGTGATCGGTTTTGAGGTGTTAGAGGGTCGGCACTATCGCGGTTAGGTTTAATGAGGGTTTGGGTCAGTGCTTTTAATCTTTCAATCTGGCGTACATAATCGGAGACTGATTTTCCCGCTCTTTTTTCTTGAAGCGCAATAAAATCAGTTAGTGATTCAGTTAACCAAGGTCGGGCATGTTTAAGAAATTTTTGCATGTCAGCTGTGAATCGATCAAGTTTTTCTGTGGTACTTTTCAAGTCAGCGTGAAGTTGTTGTTGATTTTCGGTTTGAATCGCAATTTTTGCTTTAAGGTCATCTCGTTCCAGATTCATATTATCAATGACATTTTGAACTTCTTTAATTTTCTGAGGAAGTTGTGCATCGATTGCTTTGTTAAAGTGAGCCACACTGTTCTCGACTTTACTTAGTTTTTCTTGAAGTTGTTTTTTTTCATGATTTAGGTCAGTTGCGTTGCTTTTATCAAATGCCGCCAGACTTGTGGTGAGTTGTTCTGAGATGGTGTTAAATTCAGTGTTGACTTGATCTATTTCGGTGTTGATCGTTGAAATAGTACTAATTTGAGTGTCCACCTGATCTAGTTGTTGTTGATCAATGCGAACATCGGGATAGTTGGCCTGCACGCTTTTGATTTCATGTAAGATTTGGTTGGCATCATGGTCAATTGTGGCGAGTCCTTGTTGATGAATAGTCTGGTTTGCTTGTTGTAGGGCGTGGTAGAGATTGTTATGATTCTGGATAATTTGGTCAATTTTTGAGGCCATCTGATCTTGAGTATCCGTAAAGAGATGACTGTACTTAAAGGCGCGTTGCCATTGTAGTTGTAATTCATCTAACTGACGCTGCTGGATCCTTAACTGGTTAAGATACTGAGCTAGGTTTTGGGTAAATTCAATGCTGGATGCGAACGAACTTCTTGATTGCAGGTGTTTAAAGGGTTTAAGTAACGTCAGTAGCTTTTGGTAGCTTTGGGTCATCTTAGATTTTAAAGTTGATAACTGATCTGATAATGCTTGTTTAGTTGTTGTTAACTTTTCAATCTGTTGACGTTGCTCGACGATAAGGTTCATTTTTTCTTCGATAGCAACTACTTTTTCCAAAATTTGTTCCTTTTGGAATCCTAAGACAGCAAGCATTTCGCTGGCTTGTTTCTGATCATTTAATTGTTGGGTATATTGCTCAATTTGATCATTTTGTTCTTTAAGTTGATGTTCGTGGTCGTGTAGTTGTTGAAGTAATTGATTTAATTGAAGTTGTTGTTGTCCGTTTTCGGCTTTTAAAGTCGAGTGGTGTGCTAATTGCTGTTGATAGGGAATCCACTTGGTTTGAATAAGATACGCTTCATTTAAAGCATGCATGGTTTTGTGTAGGCGAAACAGGCGACTATGATTTGATTCAGAGCCAGACAGTAATTCGGCATAAAGTTGTTTTTTGAACTGATAATTTTTCTGATCATCATGCGCTTTGATCATACTATGGATAATGTCTTCATTTAATTTATCCTGAACACTACTTAACGCTGTTTGAACGGGAGAAATTGAATTTGCACCAGAGATCAAATTGGGGGTCATTAAAATTTGATAGGCTCGAGTAAGGGTATTTAAATCAGTTGAAGGGAGGCCAAAAATATTTCGGGCGACGTATTCGGCATATTCATCGGCGGAATCAAATGAGTGAAATCGATTACCAAAAACGCGTTGATTTTCGGTAATAAAATCGGTTTCAGCCAACGCCTGAACAAAATGGTCCGGGTCAGGGTGATGGCCGTTTACTAACGTAATTGGTTCAAGGGAGGTTAAATTATCGGCTTCCAGAACAAAGTACCAGACCTTTTTTCGACTAGGATTGTTTGCGTAGACCTGAGTTCCCAGGCCTAAAACAACCGTTCGTTGATTTGATTGCAATGTGATATAAGTATAGCCTAATCGCTCGGGTTGAGGGTTGACTTCACCGAGAACGGTGCCTTCAAATGTTCGCATGTGTCGACTTGAGTTTCGTTGTGCGCTGCTAGTATCACCATTTCGTTGGCCGTATTGAACGCGGGCGTTGAACGTGAGCCGTTAATCAGTAATGGGATAAAACAGTTAACGAGGTTTGTTTTACCAACACCATTGTGACCGACTAACGCAAAATTGCCATTCTGTGCAGGCGTAATGTCCAAACTATGGAAGTAATTGAAATTTCGGAGACTGCATTTGGTCAGGATTAAATGTTCATTTTTTCCCATATTTAATTCCTTTCTATTGACGAGAATAGCGAATGTTAAGATCAGCTTGATTTGTGGAAACGCTGAAACGATCGGTCAAATTGGTCTTGTGATACTGATGATCAATAATTTGAATCAAATGTAGTCGCCGTAATTGTTTGAGTGCGCCGCCGATATCTGCCGAAGTGGGTGGTTTATGATAATGATGGTGAAATTCACTGATAATTCGCTGCCTCAATTGTGCATGATTAAGGCCTTTAGCATTAAGCTGGCGCGCAACGCCGATGGCAGTAATCGTTGATTGAGATTGTGATGGGCGTCGATTGTGAGTTAATACAATGGCATAATCATCGGTGATTTCAAGCTCATACGGTGTCAAAATTGACCATTCCTGTGCAATCAGTGACCGGTTTTCTTGAAGAAATTGCCATGAATGAGGATCAGAAGTGGCATCTAAAAAGAATTGGGAAAGTAGCAAGCGATTGAGTTGTTGTCGAGGGTCAATGGTTTTTGCGGGGGTTGTTAACTGATTGTTAAGGTGGTTAACCAAGAGCTGTGCAAAAGAGAAAAACGAATCATCGTAGACCCAGTACTGCGTGCCGGCACCTTCTGAGTCGATTTCGTCACTAAACCATTGCAAATCTAAAACCTGAAACTGAGTTATTAAGTAAGTTGTGAGAATATCAATGATCCGATTTTGAGTTTTTGACGAAGTTCGTAAATTAAGATGTAGACCAGAAAGCACGGCTTCGATTGGCATCAGTGGTGCTTGATACTCAAAGGCTTGGTCAGTAGTGCCGTTATTGATGACAAACCGAATAAATGCCAAAATGACGGCAATTTCATCGCTTTTTAATGACAATTGGTTTGAGTTCAATAGTAGACATTGATTGTAGTGCTCAATTCGGTAACCGAACGTGTATTGAAGATAATGATCAATTTTTTGCGGGTAAAGTAAATAGTGTGTCACTTGGGAATCAGTATCTGCAGTGCCCACTTTGGCAGTCACAATTCCAGAGGTAAATAAGCGGTTGATTAAGCTAATTTCTTGTTTAGTCAAACGGCCACTGAATGGTGTCATTTGATTTCCTCCTTTTGAAAATAGTAGATTGCACCAGTTGGTAGTTCAATATGAAAATTTTCATTAACTAAGTGAATTTGAATTGGCGTAATTTGGGGAAGGGGTTCGCTATGCGTCAGTAATAAATTGTGAAATCGAAGCAGTGATAGTGATTGTTTTGCAAATTGCGAGGTTGTCGTGCTGAATATTTTTAACAATAAGTCACGTGTTTCTGGAAATCGAAGTTCGAGGTTGTGGTCTAAGGGGAGCGTCAAGTTATCAAGAAGAAGGGATTGAAATTCTTCCTGGATTTTAGCATCGTGAGCGAAATCAATCGGCGCTCGTTGACCAAACGGATGCGGCGAGATGGTGGCGATGGTTGGTCTGTTGGCTGGTTTGTAAATAACGGCGGGAAGTTGTGGTTGAGTTGTCAAATCACCCAGATTTTCTTCACGGTCGTAGGCAAGATGAGGGCTAGGCCGCAAATCTAAAACTAAGCGTTCAATCTTGTCGAACAGATCGTCAATGGTCGCAGATAATGATTCACGATTGGCTGACAACGTTGCGGTAATTTGTTGATGCGCGATAATCTTAAGCCGACTGTTATTAATGGCCTCATTTAACCGATAAATTGATTGTGGATTATTGGCACTGATGGTCGAACTTGAGTCAAGATCGCGGTTGAGTCTCTTCAAAGCTGCCTCGACTGATTGTTGATTTAATAAACGTTGTTGAGTGGATGAATAGCGTGGACTTAAATTTAAATTGGCAAGATCGTTTTTACCACTGTCAACGATTGCAGTGATGTAATCGATTGGACCTTGAGTGGATTGAAACGTGTATAGTTTTTTATGAACCGATAGCATCCGTTCAAAACTCGGAATTGCTTCGGTGTTTAGCCGATGAATTAATTCGGTGATGTTAGTCGGATCGTTAATCTGGTCTAATCGTGCCAAAAGCCCGTTTAGTTCGCTTCGCAGTTTGCGCATCCCACTGATGATCTGGTCGTGAATGTCAACTAATCGGGCAAAGGCAGTGCTTAAATTTTGCCCACTTTGTTCAGTGAGCTTGGAAGTGTTTAGATGATAAATGGCATCAACTAAAATGAGATATTCATCGATTAATGCCGGATCTAACTTGATTGGATGATAGGTAACGGCATGAGTTCGGATAAAGGTTAACGTTTGTTGCCCCAAGTCGGTAATGGTATAAATGTCCTCCATTTTAGATAAACGAATCTGGCGTTTTTGAACACTATGAAGATTTAGATGATCGGAGGTTTGATTCAGTAAGTTGGCCTTAACAAGATTGTTGAGAATGTCCGAAATTCTGGTATCTGGAATTGCGTTTTCTCCTAAGCGCCTAACGAGTTGCTTTTTAATGACAAATGTGCTGAATTGGGTTTGAGGTTCATTTTGAATCCAGGTCATCAGTAAATAGATTTGCGGACTATACCGAGTGCTACCACCTAGGCTAATCCCAGATTGTAAGAATTCTTGTAGCACCGGCGTAAGTTGTGTATCCATTGGGGTTATCCTTTCATTGATTGAGAAATTGATAAATAATGTGATGTTCATAGCCATCTGGTTGCAGTTGTATACATAAACGGAAAGTGTTTTCTTTGAGGCGTATTCTAGAATTGCGTTTATTCTAACATAGGTTGTCCGAATGAATGATTGATAAAATCTAGAATAGTGAAATGCGGTACATTATACCTTGAATGTTATAAAGCCAGCGGGAATTGAACAACGTTATGCTATCATTAATTAATAAACAGTTAATGTTTTAATTAAGAGTCTGTTAATAACTAACCATTAAACTGGAGTTGTTAAGGGGGGGATAGCTGATGACAAATATCCTGGAATTACACGACGTCACCAAAAACTTTGGCAAGCAGCGGGCGTTAGACCATGTGAATTTAACGATTCAAAAAGGTGATATTTATGGGTTGATTGGTCGAAATGGTGCCGGTAAAACGACGATTTTGAAAACAATTGTTCAGATGTTATATCCAGATGAGGGTCAGATCATGTTGTTTGGGGCGACTGCTGGCAGTGACTATTCAAAGCAACTAAAGCGCACGGGGAGCATCATCGAAACACCGGTTGCCAATGATCAGTTAACGGCGCGGCAAAACTTGGTGTATTACTGCAAGATTAAGGGCATCGTTGATCGAACTGCCGTTGATGAGGCGCTTGAATTCGTTGGCTTAACGGATACTGGGAAGAAAAAGTTTAAGCATTTTTCCTTGGGCATGAAACAAAAACTCGGGCTTGCGATTGCGTTACTGAATAAGCCAGATTTTCTCATTTTGGATGAACCAATTAATGGGTTGGATCCAATCGCGATTGCGGATTTTCGACAACTCCTCGTTAAACTAAATCAGACTCAGCAGATGACGATTTTAATCTCAAGTCACATTTTGGAAGAACTCTACCAAATGGCCACCCGGTTTGGCATTATTAACCATGGCACAATTGTTAAGGAATTGACCAAAGCAGAATTTGAAGAACAGAGCCGCGAATATATTCAGCTTCAAGTCGATCAGCCTCAAGTTGCAGCTACTGTTTTAAATCGACTTGGCATTCAGGACTTCAAGGTGGTTGATCAGCAAACGCTCAACATCTATGATTTATCACTTGATAATAGCGAGTTGGTTGAGATGCTGGTTAATGAGCAAGTTAAGGTCTCAACCATCGTCAAACAGCACATTAATCTGGAACGTTACTTTAAATCGATTATTACCAACGAGGGGGCGGCGGACCATGCTTAATATGATCAGGGCGGATACGTATCGGTTGTTGCGGTCGAAGGGGTTTTATATCACTCAAATTTTAATGGTCATTGTTGCGATGATCAGTATCTCAACGTCAAGTGTTGGGATGATTCTAGGAAACGACAGTGTTCGTCAATTTCAAAACGTGGGCAATCAATTGATTTGGACTGGGTCGACATCGGTTCGAATCATGTCAAGTATGGCGAGTGTGCTGATCTATTTTCTACTGCCATTATTTATCATGACGATTGGGTTTGAGTTTTCACGTAAAACATATAAAAACCCGTTAAGTAGTGGGATGACGAGGTTAAATTTCTTTGTTTCTAAGTATGTCGTATTCTTATTTTTAACGGTTTGTCAAATTATCTTCTTCTACGGTTTTGTTTTCTTAGGTTGTAGTCTTAAAAATGGGGTTGGTCACATCACCAGTCACTTTATCATTAAATGGCTCCAAACGGCGAGTCTTCAGTTTATTGAATTAAGTGCCATTTTTGCGGTTGCCGTCTTGATCGTCTACCTCTTTTTCTCAACGCTGACGGCGGTGGTCACCACGATTTTATTTCCGATGATCATGACGTTGATGTTTGCACTATTCTACAAACATAAATGGGTCGGAAACTTCAACTTTCAAAACAACGTTGATAGTGCTTATTTCACGCACTACACAGCTAGTGGCATGACACAATTGTTGATTGCGGCATTTGGTACTATCCTAGTCTGTTTGGTTATTTCATATCTAACGTTCCGCAGACGAGATCTATAACCGAATTCGAGTCAGTAAAAAGCATCTTAGCGCAGTAAGTCACGCTAAGATGCTTTTTGTTGGTTAAGTAAACCGAATACTAATTTTAAATTGATCCTGAGTGGTCGAAATGGACATTTCACCATGCTGGAGATGGGTCAATTCAGAAATAATATATAACCCTAAGCCGGCGTTTTGCTTTTGATGCGACAAATCCTCGGTATAAAACTTATCGATCAGCCGTTCCGCATCCTTGATTGGGGTTTGCAGTCCATTCGTGACGGTGAGCTTCACACCCGTTTGATCCTGAGTTAACTGAATCTCAGCAGTTTGGTAACCATGATCCAAAATGTTACCCAGAATGTTTTGAAAAATTCGATTCATCGCTTCCTCATCTAATTGCCAAGTGACGTTCGGCATAATCGCCAACGTGACGTTGATGTGGCATTGTTGGAGCGCATCATAAACGTTAAGACAAACCTGTTGTAGTTGTGTTGAAAGGTTGAGTGACTTAGGTGTAATGGTAATTCGATTTTCAATCAACCGGTTATACAATAACAAGAGGTCCAGATGTTTCGTCAACGTCTCTAGGTTTCGGTCGAGTCGGGTGGCCTGTTCGTGAGTGGTTGCTGGTAACGTTTCGTCACTGACCAGCAACTGGGCGTACCCGCTGGCAACCGTTAACGGGGTTCGTAGATCGTGGGAAATATTGTGAATCGCTAAGTCCAGTTGATTTTTAGTTTGGACGGACTGACGCCGAACGTCACGGTGTCGCGCCAGCAATTGATCCACTTCCCGAGCAAGGGTGACAACGTGATGATTGCGCGTTTTAACGTTCAGTTGCCCATTGGTGTCGTGCTGATTAATGAACCGAAGTTGTTTGGTCAGGGCATCGGCATCATTTAACACGATCAATAGATAAATGAGGGCCAATGCCATGACGATACATAGTCCAACTAAAATGAGTGTCATGCCAGTCGCACCCCGATTCCCCAGATAGTTTCAATGTAGTCGTGGTCTGGATCCAATTGATGCAACTTACGCCGAAGATTACTGAGGTGAACGTTGATCGTATTTTCATCCCCCAGATACGGCGTCTGCCAAATCCGTTCGTAGAGTTGTTCACGGGTGAAAATCGTTGTTGAATTTTCGAATAAGAGTGCCAGTAGTTCGCACTCTTTGCGCTTGAGTGAGCATGAATCAGTCCCGTTAGTAACGGTAAACTGGTCTGGCATTAGGGTTAACCGCTTGTAGGTCAGTGGTGCAGTTGATGCTACCGGCTGACTTTGTCGGAGTTGAACGGCAATTCTGGCTTGAAGCTCGTTGATGTTGAAGGGCTTCGTCACGTAGTCGTTAGCGCCCGCTAGCAGTAATTTCGCAATGTCGTTGGTATCGTCTAATGCGGTTAAAATAATGATTGGCACTTGCGATGTTTGTCGGATGATCTCAAGCACGTCATCGCCACTTTTTCCCGGCAATAAGCGATCGAGGAGAACTAGGTCAACGTGGTTGGCGTTAAATTGAAGTAAGCCTTCTGTTCCGGAGTAAGCTTGGACGAGGTTAAAGGTTGGCGCCAAAAAGCCACTGAGGAGTTGTTGCATGTCGTCGTTGTCTTCGATGATGAGGATTGTTTTCACATGAACACCTTCTAATTTAAGTCGAATTCAGGAGTGAGTAATCTAATCGTTCCAGCATAAATTGAGGTTTATGTTGAACGAGCTGTTAGGCTTAGTACGAATGGTCTAACGGTAGGAAACGCTTACTTCTATAATAACAGTTATTAAGTTAAGGCGTGAGCAATTATGACAGATGTAACGATGATGCTCCAAATGAAGGTCTCGATTATTGTTGAGCTAATGGTGTGGACGATGAGGGTACTACACTTCGTGATTAATTAAAGGTTATTTTTGATAATGAATCCGCTTTTATTACCTCGCAAAATCTGATACACTGATAAGTCCAATAACGACTCAAGGAGGACTAACATGGCAGCAACTGACTGGATCAACATTCGCGGTGACCGGGAGAATAATCTTCAAAACGTTAACTTACGAATCCCCAAGCATCAAATTACGGTATTTACCGGCGTATCGGGTTCCGGCAAGTCCTCAATTGTGTTTGATACGATTGCGCAGGAGGCTGGTCGCCAGCTGAATAGTACGTACAGTAGTTTTGCACGGCTATTTTTGCCGAAATATCACCGACCAGACGTTGATGCCGTCACGAATTTATCACCAGCGATTGTGATCGAACAACGACCCTTGGGCGGTAACGCGCGGTCAACGCTAGGGACTATTAGCGATATTAATCCGTTGTTGCGAGTCCTATTTTCACGATTAGGCCAACCGGCACACGGCAAAACAGCTAACACGTTTTCGTTCAATGACCCGGCCGGCATGTGCCCTCGGTGTCAAGGAATCGGTGAAACCTATGTCTTGAACTTAGAAGCAGTGTTGGATCAATCGCTCACGTTGCGTGAAGGGGCCGTTCTACTTCCCAACTACGGTGTTAAGGGCTATTACCAGCAGCAGTTGCTGAAAAATAAGCAGTTAGACGCTGATAAGCCAGTCGCAGACTTCACCGCAACTGAATTGGATTACTTGTTAAATGGCGATGTGGATGAAGCAAACCGAAAACAACAAAAGTTTGAAGGCGTTGGTCGTCAATTTTTCCGCCAAACGGTTAATTCTGATGGCGATACCACTGCGGGAGCTGCTAAGAAAATCGCTACGTATACGCTCACGACTGTTTGCCCAGATTGTCAGGGAAAGCGGTACAATCCATCAGTGTTAGCATCAAAGATTCATGGTTATAACCTATTTGATTTGACAGAAATGCCGTTAGCCGAGTTAGACACGCTTTTAGCAACTTGGACGGCGCCGGAAATTGTGCCGGTGATTCAAGATTTACGCCGTCGAATTGGTGATTTAATTAACATTGGGTTGGACTACTTGAGTCTAACCCGGGATACCCGAACGTTATCTGGTGGTGAAAGTCAGCGAATCAAGACGGTGCAGTACCTGGGTAATTCGTTAACAGACATGCTGTATATTTTGGATGAACCAAGCACGGGGTTGCATCCGCGTGACGTTCACCGGTTAAACGAATTGCTTCAAAAATTACGTGATAACGGTAACACGGTGCTGGTGGTGGAGCATGATCCGGATGTCATCAAAATTGCTGATTATGTCATTGATATGGGACCGGGCGCTGGCCGTCATGGTGGGACGGTCACCTTTACCGGAACAGTATCTGACCTATTGGCAAGTGACACGTTGACGGGGCAGTACCTTAATCACCGGTTACCAATTAACGAAACACCGCGGAACGCAACCACTTTTATGACCAGTGCCCCATCTAGTTTGCATAACCTCAAGCAAGTGAGTTTAAAGGTTCCAGTCGGCCTCTTTACGGTAGTCAGCGGTGTAGCTGGTTCGGGCAAGAGTAGTTTGGTGCAACAGGTTTTTGCGCAGGAACATCCTGAAGCAATCTCAATTACACAAGCGCCATTGCACACCAATAGTCGTTCGAGTATTGCAACGTATACGGGCATCATGGATCGGATTCGTCAGTTATTTGCGAAGGCCAGTGGGCAACCAGCCGGCTTCTTTAGCGCCAACAGCAAGGGTGCTTGTCCGACCTGTAAAGGCAAGGGGATGGTTGAACTAAACCTCTCCTTCATGGATAACGCCCAGGTGGTTTGCCCGGATTGTCAGGGGCAAAAATACCGACCAGAAGTGCTCCAGTATTCGCTACATGGTTACAATATCGTTGACCTGATGCGGATGACGGTGGAGGAAGCCACAACTGTGTTTGCGGATAAGAAGATTAGTACGCAACTTGAGGCCACGCTAAACGTGGGCCTTGGTTACCTATCCTTAGGCCAAACGTTGGACACCCTTTCCGGTGGTGAGGCACAACGTTTGAAGATTGCGGCGGAACTCAATCAAAAAAGTGAATTAATCATCTTAGACGAACCGACTACCGGGTTACACAGTGCCGACACCGCCAATATGATTCGCATCATTAATGACTTGGTTGATGCAGGTAACACGGTGATCGTGATCGAGCACAATACGGATGTGATGCGTAGTGCCGACTGGATCATTGATATCGGACCGGATGGTGGGATTCACGGTGGCCAAATCGTTTATGAGGGACCGGTTGCTGGGATTAAAACTTGTAATCAATCAATAACGGCACAGTATTTATAAAAAAGAGGTTGACCTTAACGTTACGTCATCCCTTATCCTAAAGTAGAGGTGATGAGGAAATGGATTATCAAATTCAGGCGTTTGCGGCTTTGACGGGGGTCACTGCGCGGACGTTGCGGTACTACCATCAAATTGGTTTGTTAGTGCCACAGGTTGATGATAGTGGCTACCGCCATTATTCGAGTGCGGATGCGAGTCGGCTACAGTTGATTCGCTTTTATCAAGCGGTCGGGTTTCCGTTAAAAGCCATTAAACCGCTACTCGACAGTGATGTACAAGAACGATTGACTGCTCTAAAAGCCCAACGGTCGGCGCTTTATCAACAGCAGCAACACCTAACAACCCTCATCGCCCAAGTTGATAGCACGATTGCCACGCAGGAGGGAAAAGTGATGACGGATTCAGAAAAATTCGCGGCGTTTAAGGCCGATATGATGCAACAAAATAAGGAACAGTATGGGGATGAAGTTCGCACAAAATGGGGTGCTGCTGCCCAACAGCAAGCCAATCAACACGTTTTGGGCCTAGATGAAACAACCTATCAGCGGGCTCAAACGACTGAACAACGGTTGATTGATACGCTGACCATCATGACTCAAACCGGTGATGATTTGAGTGAACAGGTTTATCAGCAGCACCGTGAGTGGCTGGAGGTAATGGCTGGTGAGTTGTATTCAAGCGCGTATCATCGTGGCCTGGCCGACATGTACGAAGCGGATGCACGGTTTGCGGCCTACTATAACGAGCGAGTTGGCAGTCAGGAAGCGACACCGACACTGGTTGCCGCAATTCGGCGTTGGGCTGTGAATTAGTCCGAGCTACCGAGCGGCCGTCAGGATATCTAAAGGGCGTACATTCATCAACACGCAAAAGGCACCTTGACCTGTAGTTATCGTCAAGGTGTTTTTTGCGCTTGAATGACGCGAATTAGGGCCGTTGCGATTGCTCACGGCGTTCCTGACTAGGCGTCACTTGCCAAATTTGCCGGTAGTTGCGCACAAAACTTGCTGTATCGTGGTAGCCGGCCTTAATCGCAATTTGATCAATCGTTAAAGTCGAAGCGAGTACTAGTGGTCGCGCCAGTTCGCACCGGAAAAGGTTTAACAACGGTTTGAACGTTAAACCAAAGTGTTGTTTTAGTCGGTCGGTGACCGTATCAACGGAGAAGTTTAGTTGCTGAGCAAGTTGTTCAACCGTGAGTGGTTCGTAACAGTGTTCTAATAGATAAACCCCAATGACCCAGCCATCGCTCAAGCCGACAAGCTGGTCATGGGTACGTAGTTGCTTGCGGTAATCAAGTGGCCGTTGACGATGCACCAACTCAAATTGGTAATAGAAGGTGCCAATCGACTTAAAACCGCAGATATTGGCGATTTGGCGAATCGTGAGTTCAGAGAATTGGAGGAGTGCGGTGGCGTTACGGATTCTGACTTGGTTCAGGAGTTGATTGAACGTGAACCCGCTAATTCGAACAAGGCCTTGCTGAATATCGTGTTCGGTCTTACCAAAGATGGTGGCCAGCTCAGTTAACGTGACTGCCGATTGATGATGGTATTGAAGGTATCTTAGCCATTGCCAAGCCATATCAGGATTTTGATCCGGTAGCGGCACTTGGGTTTCGGTTTGAAATAGGTGAAATAAGTAGGAAACTAGCGCCAGGTTAAGACTAGAGGTTCGGCCAGTTGGGAGTTGTTTTTGACGGATCGTTTCTTGGCAAAAGTGAATGAGAAAGTCCTGTTCGGTTTGTTTAATTCGAATGACGGGGTGAAAGCGATTCGAGTTCTGGAGTGCCTTGGTATATTGGGCTTCATCGATGGAAGACAGTAAAACAAGGCCTAACGAGAGTCGAACTCGAAACAGTTCAATTGGGTTGTCCGGCTCTGGTTTGAGTTGTTGCATCTGAAAGGGCATCAGCAATACGACCTCACCGGCGGACAAGCTGATGGGTTGATTGTTTAACAGTAACGTTGCTTCGCCAGCGGTCACAATTAAATATTCGGCTTCGTCTGAAAAATGCGGTGGTTGAAGCTGGCTAATTTTCTGGCTGACAATCGTTAACGACTGTGGTCGATACTGACCGGAGACGTAGTTCGTACTGACATAGGGATAAGTATAGTTCATGCTGAATCTCCTTATTTGAACAGTTAGCGGATTTTTGTTAGTAAACGCTTACTTAAATCAATTATACTAACTGTGAATTAATTAGCAAACTAATTGGAAAAGAGGAGATGACATGTCAAAAGTATTTGTACTAGGGGGAACCGGCTTTTTAGGGTATTACACGATTAAAGAACTGTTGGCGCGTGGTTACCAAGTGAAGACCATGGCGTTGCCACCACTTCCAACGGATGATTTACTGCCAGCATCAGTTGAGGTGAAGCTTGGTGACATGAACCAACTCAGTGACGATGAGATTGTCGCCATGTTGTCGGATTGTGATGGTTTTATGTATGCGGCTGGTGCTGATGAACGCGCAATTCCGGACAAACCGGCGTTGAGCTTCTACTATCATGCCAACGTATTACCAACGCAACGGTTTGCGCGATTGGCGAGACAGGCTGGCGTTCAACGGTTCGTGTTATTTGGGTCGTATAATAGCGAGTTTGCGATTAAGTTTGCGGCCAAATACCCTGAATATCAACAACAGCCATACGTCAATACCCGACTCTTGCAAGAGCAGGTCGCCTTTGCGGAGGGTGAAGGGGCAATGACCGTAACCTCATTACGATTACCGTATATTTTCGGCACCATGCCAGGCCGAATGCCGTTGTGGCAAATGTTTGTCGATATGATTCGGAATCAACCAGTTTATCCAGCTTTGAAAGGCGCAACTTCAGCGGTGACGGTTGAGCAAGTGGCCGAGGCGGCAGTCGGCGCTATGGAAAATGGCACGCATCGCCAAACGTTCGCGATTAATAGCTATAACTTGAGTTATCAAGCCTTTTATCAGATGATTGTTGACGCTCTCGGCCAAACTGAACAAACACAGGTACCGGTTATTTCGTTTGAAACAGTCAAACCACAGTTGGAACAGGCACAGGCTCAAGTGGATGCGGCTGGTAAGGAACACGGCATTAATTTATTATTGTCGCAGCAGTTGCAGGAAGAACAATTGTGCTCTGATCCGGCTGAGACACACGCAATTTTAGGCATTAAAGACCACGACGTTCTCGCCTCGATTCAAGAAACGTTAGCTAAATGCGTGGCCGAATAACTCAAATTTGAAGGGATGGATCTATCATGGGTAAATTAACTGATCAAGTTGCAATTATCACCGGCGGTTCACAAGGAATGGGTGCGTCACACGCCAAACTATTTGTTAGCGAAGGCGCAAAAGTTGTTATCACAGATATTAACGAAGAAGCCGGTAACAAACTCGCGGCAGAGCTCGGTGAAAACGCCATTTTCGTTAAACAAGATGTGGCCAGTGAAGCTGATTGGCAACACGTTATCAAAGAAACGATTGCGCATTTCGGCCACCTCGATATCTTGGTGAACAACGCTGGTATCACGTATGCGAAGTCATTGTTTGATGTGACTACCGAAGACTATCTGAAGATTTTTAAAATTAATCAATTAAGTGTCTTCTTAGGAATGAAATACGCGGCGACTGAAATGAAGAAAACCGGGAAAGGCAGTATCGTTAACGTGTCATCCATTAACGGGTTAGTTGGTGGCGCCATTGGCTATACCGATACCAAGTTTGCAGTGCGTGGGATGACAAAGGCGGCTGCTTTGGAACTAGCGTATTCAAACATTCGGGTTAATTCAGTTCATCCAGGCGTTATCTCAACGCCAATGATTCATCAGGGTGACACGGATGATGCTGTTGCGCAATTTGCGAAGATGATTCCAATGCAACGGATTGCTGAACCGGAGGAAGTTTCAAAGATGGTTCTTTTCTTGGCGTCTGATGATTCCAGTTATTCAACTGGTGCTGAGTTTACCGCGGATGGTGGGATTACGGCACAGTAGGCAGTAGATTGCTGGCGCTTGTGTCCAGCGTAAGTGTTATTGCTGTTAGTTTGTGAAATGTAATTTGCGTGAATTGTCGATTCCGGTAAGCGGCTAGGTTTCTGCTGTGGGGCCGGTCTGAGCCAAAGGGCGGTCTCAAACCTCGAAGTTAAGCCTCGCCAAAACCCGTGCGAGTCTT
>NZ_BAABMI010000063.1:0-30234 GCF_054785195.1 Secundilactobacillus muriivasis
TCGCAAATTACATTTGATATCACCGAAGTGATATACCCTGCACATTTGTGAAACAAAACTTTGTTCAGTTTTCAAAGATCTACTAAAGTTAAAGTTGTTCATCGCTGTTAATCAAGAAATAATTAACTAGCGAACTTTTTAAGTATACCATTCAGTGAAATGAATGTCAAGAATTAATTTGAATATTTATTAATCTCATTAATTCTAATTAACTTTCGGAAACAACCATTTCCGCGTCGCCTTAGCAGCGAACCATTTAAGTATATCAACTCTCTTGATTCGAGTCAAGCAACAATTTGAATATTTATTAATTGTCTTAATTCACATTTGAATTGATATCCCATCACTCGTATCGTGGTACCTCTCAGGTTACCTCTGATTGAATAATTATTCGGGGTAAATTCATTAGTGCTTTTCAACAACGAATACAATCTTATCAAGATAGTCGCCATTGGTCAAGACGTTTTTTCAACTTTTTTCGTTTTTTTGCAATTTTTTCCGGATTATAAATGACTCACGCCACTAACCTATACCAAATTACCAACTAACAGTGCGTAAATCAGCCATTAATAACCCAAAAATACGCCCTCAGCAGCCGTTGATCGACTACTAAGGGCGTATTTAGCTTAATCGCGCCTACTTGAGTTCTGGTGCATCCGTTTGATACGTAGCGGTCTGTTTACCACCATTTTTCGCCTGGACACTGGTAGGTTCTTTCTTCTGAGCGGCTTTCAATCGCTGTAAGCCTTCGTTTAGTTTATAGTTGTACTTCTTCTTATCAACCGTCTTAAAGTTCTTCAGTTGATAGAATCGGAGTAAATCACCTTGTACGACCCGATCTGACAATGACAGTTCGGTCGTTACGTGGTTTTGGGTCTTCTCTAATGACTTCTTTTGGGCCGTCGTTGGCTGAATGGTCTCCCCGGTCTTGGTGTTATAGACGGTTCCCCCAACCTTAGTGTACTGCGGCGTTACAAAGTCACCATTCCGAAACGCAACGGTCTGGTTACGGTTCTTGGCCAGTAAGTCGTTTCCGAACTGAATCGTATCGTTATTCTTCACGCCAAGTAAATCTAATAACGTTGGTAACACATCAATCTCACCACCATACGTATGATTAATGCCACCCTTTAAGCCGGTCGCATGAATCATGAATGGCACCTTCTGGAATTGTGCAAGGTCATAGTTGGTAACTTTATCCTTACCTAATAATTGTGCAATCGCAGCACGATGATTATTAGAGATCCCGTAATGGTCACCATACAACACGATCATACTATTCTTATATAAGCCCGCTTGTTTCAGATAAGTGATAAACTCACCAAAAGCTTCATCCAAGTAGTGTGCCGTTTGAACGTATGGATCAACCGTCTTATCACCCGTCTTGGTTGCTGGGAAGTCCGTGTTCTCCTTATCAAGTTCGTAAGGATAGTGGTTCGTCAGCGTAATCAGCTTCGCATAGAACGGTTGTGGGAGTTGTTGCAGGTATTTGGCACTATCTTTAAAGAAGATCTTGTCCTTTAACCCATACCCCACTGTGTAGTTTGCCTTTTCCTTATAGTACTGCGAACTAAAGAAGTAGTCATAGCCCCACGACTTGTATGTGTTATCACGGTTCCAGAAACTTGGCACGTCCCCGTGGAAGGCAGCACTCGTGTACCCTGCTTCTTGATCCAGGATAGCTGGCGCTGCTTGATAGGTGTTTTGGGTCCCGTAGGTTGTCATCGCTGACCCCTGTGGTAGCCCAAACAACGAGTTCTCTAACATCATCTCGGCATCCGAGGTTTTCCCTTGAGCAACCTGATTATAGAAATTATCGAAACTAGCGGTGTTTTTATTCTTATAGAACTTGTTGAGATTTGGCGTAACTTCCTTGCCATCCACCTTATAGTTGATCAAATACTGCTGGAAACTTTCCAAGTGAATGATAATGACGTTTTTACCCTTTTGAGTCCCAAAAGTCGTTGGATTAGCACTAACCCGGTTGTGCTTTAAATACTTCTCCACACTCTGCAGATCACTGGCGCTTGCCTGTGCCCGCGTTGCGCTTTCCTTTTGCGTCTGGTAAACACTGAACGCTGCGTACTCGTTTAACCCTAAATACTTAACTAAATAGTTATTATCAAACGTCCGGGTTAATAGTCCAGAACGATCAGCGTTGGCCATCCCGTATTCCGCCCCCATCAATGAGAAGGCGAGCACCGTAGTCGTTAACGCATAGCGGCGTTTAAACGGCCGCGTGTCGATCCGGATAACCTTCGTCATCAACAAGACGATCAGTAGGATAACGTCAATATAAACTAAAAAGTCCGTTGGGTGGACAATTTGCCCAATACTCTTACCCAAGTTATTTTGCACGTTTCCTGACCCTTTAATGATCCCAAAGGATAGGAAATCCGAAAACTCCCGGTAATAAGCAATGTTGGCAAAGATCCAGGTCGTCTGAATTAAATCAATAATGATCATTAACCAGTAAACTAGTCGACCTCTGAAATAAAGTGCGATCCCAAATAGCAAAATTGCTGCTGGAAACGGATTAATTGCCAACAGAAACTGTTGAACGCCTCCCTTGACGCCCAACTTAAACTCCGTTTGATACGCAATATAAGTCTTGATACAAAATGTAACGACTACTAATACGAAAAACCCAAATACCGTATTGAGTTTAGTAGTCGTTCGTTTGAGATTGTCCGACATAACTTTTTGTGCCTCCACGTTAAACTTAACAAATGCCATTATATCGAATCTAAGTGAAATAGCAATTGTTGGCGAATGACTTTGGAAAAACTTCACAACTTAGCCCGTTACTCTGGCACTCGTTTTAACGATTTTTATCGTAAAATAACTTGTAACGAAATTCCTCAGGATAAAACAAAAACTATGGTTCCCCATAGTTTTTTGGTTTAGTTATCCGTTAATAACTCAAACAATTCGATTGCTACTAAATCAATGTTATCAAATTCGAAGTGTTCCTTCGCCTGATATTCGTCCAGCGTGTACGTCTTCGTTTCTGGATGGTAAACAACTTGTGCTTGTTCGACACCATTCCGTTCGAACCGTCGTGGCTGTGGTTCGTCGCCTGCATCTTCCTGCATGGCCTTCAAACGGGTAATGATCCCGATTAATTGTGATTCCTCCATGAGAATCCCCTTTCCGGTGTTAGTTTAACACTCTAATTTGACCAAAGACTGGGGCATGAAGCACGATATTCTTGCAATTGAAACCGGATTTATCGAAAAAATAAGTAAGTTCCGATGCTTAGGAAACGTTTTGGCGCCAGATTGACTGATTAATTGGCAAAAATCGCCTGTTCAAGCCACAAAATTAACTACTGCTAGAAACCGTTTGGTCCTTGATCAACCATGCGTTATTTCACCGTTCAACCGAATAACAGTCATCTTTATGGTCAACAAAAAGGCCCCGAACAACTGCTGCCAGTCGTTCGGGGCCTTTGCTACACACCTACGCTTCTTCACGTTGCGATTGGTGCGACTCTTGAATCCGTTTAAACATCTTTTCCATATCAGTTTCTGTAAAATGAATCAATACTGGCCGGCCATGTGGACAATTAAAGGGATTCTCACAGCTTGGTAGTCGTTGAATCAACGCCTTGGCCTGCTGGTCATCCAAGTGATGGTTAGCTTTGATTGCCCGCTTACAGCTCATCATAATCGCCGTCTTCTCTCGGAACTGGGCCACCGTCAATTTGCCATCGCGCAGCACCCAGTCAACCATTTCTTGAATCGTTTCGGTTTCCTGCCCCGCTTTAAACCACGTTGGGTGTTGTCGAACAATGAAACTATTCGGACCAAAGGATTCTAAATGAATGCCAACGCTGGCTAAGGTATCCAAATGATCTGTTAACTTCAGCATATCAGCTGTGGAATAATCCAGCACGATTGGCACCAATAAGCGTTGCTGATCCGCACTGACTTCACCAATTGCCTGCCGGTAGTATTCGTAGTTGACGCGTTCTTGGGCAGCGTGTTGATCCAGGATATAAAGCCCATCATCCGCCTGCGCTAACAAGTAGGTCCCGTTAAACTGCCCAATATAGATCAAATTAGGGAAGCGAGGCTTATCCGTAAACAGTGGCTGTTCTTCAACCTGCTCAGAACTAACTTCTGGCTGAGGCTGAGATTTTGCAACCGTCAGGTGATCAAATGGTGCGACCGTTGTCCCCTGGTATTTAGCATCAAATTGCTTGACTGCCGGTAACGCTAGGTCTGCCTTGCGTGCGATCATAATAGGGGTTGCTATTTGTTGTGGCTCATCTACTACAGCAGCAGTCGCCATCTTGGGCACTTCAATTGGCTCAGGTTGACTCGCCGCAACGGATTGCGTTGCCGCTACGGGACTTGGCGCCGGAGTTGCCGGCATCCGTTGAGCCGAAATCGCTGTAAGATCCTGCGATAATTTCACCGGATCAACCGATGATTGCCGCAAATTCGTTAACCCATCCGGAATGAGGTTCTGTGGTGCTAACGCTGATTGAATCGCCTGCGTCGTTAACGCAGCCAACTGATCTTCTTTGCTAATTCGGACTTCCTGCTTAGTTGGGTGAACATTCACATCAACTAACAGGGGATCCATCGTAAAATTGATGACCGCTAACGGATAACGCCCTACCATGAGTTTCGACCCATAGCCAGCAACAATTGCTTTTGTTAGCTGATAGTTTTTAATGTAGCGCCCATTCAGCAAAATCGACATGTAAGACCGACCAGACCGAGTGAGTTCAGGGAGCGACACATACCCACTAACCTTAAAATCAGCATCCGAAGCGTCAATCGGCAACATCTTCCCAACCTTATTCATGCCGTAAATACTGCCGATCACCTGTCGTAGATCATCACGCCCAGCCGTTCGCAAAAGTTCACGGCCATTATGCGTCAGTGACATCGAAATTTCCGGATGACCAAATGCCAACCGATCCACGATATCAACAATCTTAGACAGTTCGGTATTAAGCGACTTCAGGTACTTTAACCTAGCTGGAACGTTATAAAAGAGATCTTTAACCGTAATCGCCGTTCCACGACGCGCTTCGGCCGGCTTTTGATCCACCACGTCACCGCCAGCGATATGAAGCTGTTGGCCTTCACCGCCAGTTGATGTGACCATCACAACATCCGCAATCGATGCGATACTTGGCAGTGCTTCACCCCGAAATCCAAGCGATTGGACCCGGAAAAGATCTTTACGATCACCGATCTTGCTGGTCGCATGCCGCCGAAAAGCTAACTGCACTTCATCCGCTGCAATGCCCACACCATCATCAATCACTTGAATTGTTTTAAGGCCCGCATCTTCCACTAAAATATCAATTTCATGACTTTTCGCATCAATCGCGTTTTCAATGAGTTCCTTAACGACCGATGCGGGGCGTTCAATTACTTCACCAGCCGCAATTTGATCGGCTAACACCGTCGATAATTCGTGAATTACTGCCATTTAATCACCCCACTTACTTATGTGACTTACCACGTTTGGGCTGGGTCACTTCTTGTTGCCACTTATACACTTGATTCATAACTGCCATCGGCGTCATGCCCATCAGGTTGAGTGCCTTGATCTGAGCCACGACCCGGTCGGCCTCACTTGGTTCAGCTTCTGGTTCGCTAAATAACGATAATTGGGTATCAGCCTGATCAATCGGTTCTAAAGGTTGCGAAGTTGGGTCCGGTTCGGCAGGTGCTACCGCCTCAACCGTCTCAACTGGTGCAGTCTGCGCGTGTTCAGCTTGAACTTGTTGATGCGCCGTTGCCGTTGCTTGAACCGTCTGATGCTGATCTTGACTACTTTCAAGCTGGCTTAAAATTGTATCCGCCCGGTTCAACAGCACATCGGGAAGTCCCGCCAGCTTGGCAACGTGGATCCCGTAGGATTTATCAGCTGGTCCAGCCTGCATTTGGTGTAAGAATACCAACTCACCGTTTTTTTCAACAGCGCCAACGTGGACGTTTTTCAATCCCGCTAAACTTTGATCCAGCACTGTTAATTCATGGTAGTGGGTTGAAAATAGCGTCTTAGCGTGCACTTTATCATGAACAAACTCAATGATTGCTTGCGCTAACGCCATGCCATCGTAGGTTGCAGTTCCGCGACCAATTTCATCAAATAAGATCAATGAGTTAGCAGTTGCGTGTGCTAAGGCTTCATTAGCCTCTTTCATTTCCACCATGAAGGTACTTTCACCGGAAATTAAGTCATCAGCTGCCCCAATTCGGGTGAAAATCTGGTCAAAAATCGGCATTGTTGCTGATTTAGCTGGGACAAAGCAACCCATTTGCGCCAAAATAACTGTTAACGCCAATTGACGCATGTAGGTGCTCTTCCCAGACATGTTAGGTCCCGTAATGAGTAAAATCGACGTGTCGCTTGGCATCGTCACATCGTTAGGCACGTATGTCTGCCGGCCAAGCACCTTCTCAACAACTGGGTGCCGGCCTTCAACGATTGCCAGTTCGTGAGTATTCTTAGTAAAGGTTGGCGCTACAAAGCGATAACGTTCACTGACATCCGCAAAACTCTGCAACACATCGAGTTCAGACACTGCTCGCGCAAGGGCTTGAATACGTTGAATATTACTTTTAACCAGTTCACGCACTTTAACGAATAACTGATACTCAAGGTCAGTTGATTTGTCTTCGGCTTCCAAAATCAGACGCTCTTTGTCTTTCAACTCAGGGGTCGTAAACCGCTCTGAATTGGTCAACGTTTGTTTACGTTCATATCGGTCTTCCGGTAACTTCGATAAGTTCCCCTTGCTGACCTCGATATAGTACCCAAACACCCGGTTATAACCAATTTTGAGGTTACTGATTCCAGTAATCTGACGTTCGGAGGCTTCCAATTCCGCTAACCACTGCTTCCCGTTACGCATTGCTTGGCGATATTGATCAAGAGTGGCATCGTAGCCATCTTTAATGACCCCGCCATCCGTCACTGACAACGGTGGTTCATCGACAACTGCCCGTTCAATCGCATCCGTCACGTCTTCAATTGGGTCAAGTTGGGTCATCAAATCATCAAAGGCATCGCTAGCCAACCCATTCAACACGTGCTGTAACTTCGGAATCTGCGTTAACGACGTCTTTAATTGAATCAGGTCACGTCCATTCACACTACCAAACGCGACGCGCCCAGCTAACCGTTCCAGATCATAAACCTTCGTGAGCTCTTCTTGTAAGCTATTACGTTCAAAATACTGATCGACTAACACCTTAACCTTAGTCTGCCGACTCAAGATATCCGCTCGGTTAACCAATGGCCGATCCAGCCACTGCTTTAACAACCGGCCACCCATTGCCGTCTTGGTTTCATCAAGCAACCACAATAGTGTCCCGGACTTCTTACCAGTTCGGATATTTTGAGTCAGTTCCAAGTTACGCTGTGAATAATGATCAAGCTTTAAGAAGAACGCCGGCTCATAAACAACCGCTCGTTGCAAATGCGCCAAACTCCGCTTTTGGGTCGTCACAATATAGGTCAGGAGGTGTTGAAGCACCGTTTGCTGCTCTGGCTGGGTAACCGCTTGGGTCAAATAGCTCAGTTCAGCTTGAACGACGGCGCTATCCTGATGGGAAATCAAGATGCCAACCCGATGTAGCTGATCGGTCACCGTGGTCTCAACACTCGTGTCGACCACCATTTCCTTAGTCTGCAAACTCATCGCTTCATTGAGCACCGCGTCAAAGTTAGACAGCGTAGCGACCTTTAATTCACCAGTTGATAGATCGGCATAGGCAAACCCGTACTGATCCGCCACCTTTGTGAGCGCAGTCAGATAGTTGTTGGTTTTCGCACTGCCTGCCCCGGCATCGGTTTGGGTCCCGGGCGTGACTAATTGAATCACTTCCCGCTTCACCATGCCCTTAGCGGCTTTAGGATCTTCCATCTGTTCACAAATGGCAACCTTATAGCCCTTGTCCACTAAGATATCAATGTAATTTTGAACTGCATGGTGCGGGACACCACACATCGGTATTGGGTTCTTGGAACTATGATTACGCGTTGTTAACGTTAACTCTAGCAACTGTGACCCTTTGACCGCATCATCATTAAACATTTCGTAAAAGTCCCCGAGGCGGTAAAACAAAAATGCATCGGGGTATTGATCTTTAATCTGTTGGTACTGTACCATCATCGGCGTTTGGTTTGCGTTCGCCAATCTCTCCACCTCTTAAATCATATCGTTTGACGTTATTAGTTAGTAATCATAAGGATGTTGCGCATCAATCAGCACGTTTTTGATTTTCGTTGCGTGACCGGTCTGGTCATTGATGTCGATCACACACCCGGATAGGATGCCAGGTTCACTGGTTTCAACCTCATAACGCGTTGGTCGTTGGTTCAAGAACCGTGAAATCACGCCTTCAGGCTGCATGCCTAAGATACCAGCGGCCGGACCAGTCATGCCAGCATCCGTTAAGAACGCCGTTTCATGGTTAAGAATCTGACCATCGCTCGTTTGAACGTGGGTGTGTGTCCCCACCACAGCAGAAACCTGACCACTAAGGTGCATGGCAATCGCCCGCTTTTCACTAGTGGCTTCGGCGTGCATGTCCACAAAGATAATTGGCGTTTCCTTACGAATCTCTTGCACCAACTCATCAGCAACCGCAAACGGATCATCTAATGGTGGCAAAAAGACCCGCCCCTGAAGGTTGATCACGGCTAACGTTGCTTGATTAACCTTTAATTTGGTCCAACCGCGCCCCGGAACATCCTTTCCCGGAAAGTTAGCTGGCCGGACGAGTTTTTTCGTATCATCAATGAAGTCAAAAATCTCTCGGTTGTCCCAAGTATGGTTCCCCATGGTAACAACGTCCGCCCCACTCGATAATAGTCGCTTATAAATTGATTGGCTGATGCCTCGACCAACCGGCGTTGAATTTTCACCGTTTACAATAGTTGCTTGTGGTTTCAAATCCCGCTTAAGTTGAGGCAAATAGGTCTCAATCATGTCAACGCCCCGGTCACCGACGACGTCACCAATAAATAAAATTCGCATGCTGTTCCTCTAATCTATTTTAGTTTCCCCACGATCAGATCACCGTGAGGCGTGCAACTTATCAGTTTAGTCTAACATGTTTTGCGTCAAGTGGCGACTACTGGCCTTGGCTAGTTTGCTCCTTAAAGGCAAATAAAAAGTACCCTCCCAACTCAAACGGGTTGGGGGAGCACTTATCATGTTCAGAAAATTGCTGACTTTACTTAGCGTATGCAACGGAACGGACTTCACGAATCACTGAAACCTTGATGTGACCTGGATAATCCATATCACTTTCAATCTTTTCCTTAATATCGTGAGCCAGTGCCACTGCATCTAAATCTGAAATTTTAGTTGGTTTCACAATTACGCGAACTTCGCGACCTGCTTGAATCGCAAAGGATTTTTGAACGCCATCGAAGTCGTCCGCAATCGTTTCTAACCGTTCTAACCGGTGAATGAAGCTTTCCAAAGAATCACTTCGAGCACCTGGTCGAGTAGCGGAAATCGTGTTAGCCGCCGCAACGAGTTCTGAGATCACGTAATGCGATTCGGCTGTCGATTCATGAGAAGCAATTGCATCAATGACAACGGGACTTTCTTTATACTTCTTTGCGAGATCAATGCCGATTTGAGTATGAGACTCTTCAACGTCATTCTCAACTGCTTTACCAATATCGTGTAATAATCCTGCGCGCTTTGCTAGCGTGACATCCTCACCTAATTCAGCTGCAAAAATTCCTGATAATTTAGCGACTTCAATTGCGTGCGTTAACACATTTTGACCGTACGAGATGCGATAATTCATCTGGCCGACCAATTTGATCAGTGCTGGGTGCATCGAGTGAATTCCGAGATCAAAGACCGTTTGTTCACCAAGATCTTGAATCTGTTCATCCAGTTCTTTACGGGCTTTTTCCACCATCTCTTCAATTCGAGCTGGGTGAATTCGACCATCTTGGATCAACTTCTCCAATGCAATCTTAGCGACTTCTCGGCGAATCGGATCAAACCCGCTCAAAACAACGGCTTCAGGGGTATCATCGATGATCAAGTCGATACCAGTCAACGTTTCTAACGTTCTGATATTCCGACCTTCACGACCAATGATTCGGCCCTTCATGTCATCATTTGGTAGCGTAACGACCGACACCGTTGTATCGGAAACCATATCCGCACCACTGCGTTGAATCGCTTGGACGATCAACTCTTTCGCCTTCGCATCTGCTTCTTCAGCAGCTTGTTGGTTACTTGCTTTGATCATCTTAGCGCGTTCAGCACTTAACGCTTGTTTCGCTTCATTAATAATCAGGGACTGCGCCTCGTCTTTCGACAACGCTGCAGCTTCTTCAACGGCAGCTTGCCGTTTTTCAACCAGTGAGTCCGCCTGCTGTTGTAATTTAGCTAGTTTTTGTTGCTCCGAGCTCAATTTATTTTCCTTGCGCTCCAGAACATCTTCCCGCTTTTGAAAAGCGTTATCTTTGCGATCAAGCGCTTCTTCTCGCTGTAATACCCGGTCTTCTTGTTTTTGAACCTCACTACGTTGTCGTTTGAGATCCCGTTCCACTTCTGACCGATAGCGATGACTTTCCTCTTTAGCCTCTAACAGCGCCTCTTTGGTATCCGTCTCTGCCTGCTTTTTCGCATCTGCTAAAATTCCCTGTGCTGTTTCATGAGCCGCATCCAACTTTCGTTCATAGAGCGATTTATGCACAACGTACCCAACCACAACACCCACAACGATAGCGATGATTGCGAGGATTATTTCAGGAATACTCATGATTCCACCTCCGCATCATCCAAATTGTTTGATTGATAAATCAGTAAATTTTTTAGATGTTAATTGATTATTGACACAACTATCATTCTAATGTTTCTATGAACACGTGTCAATAAAACATCTTCTCACAAACCGGCTTTTTTTCCGAATTGACGCTTTCTCGTCACAATGTTTGGTTGATGCCATAAAAAAATGACCCAACCGGCAAAACTGCTAGTTAGATCATTTATCATTATTAAGCTTGAGTATCGTCTGGCGTCTCGATGTCGAGTGTTTCAACATCGGTTGGTTCTGCTGATTCCTCATCGTCATCAGTTGTCCCATCCATGTCGTACGCCTTACGAACCTTTTTACGAATCTCGTCCATGACATCGGCGTGTTCCGCCAAGTACGACTTCGCGTTTTCACGCCCTTGGCCGATTCGATCTTCACCGTAGGAGTACCAAGAACCGGACTTCTTCACGATGTCCTTTTCAACGGCCATATCGACTAATTCACCAGTTTGTGAAATCCCGGTCCCGTACATAATGTCCACTTCAGCACGCTTAAATGGCGGCGCTACCTTGTTCTTTACGACTTTGATCCGAACCCGGTTCCCGATAATATCGGTGCCTTCTTTGATCTGTTCAGCCCGCCGTACTTCCAACCGGATCGTTGCGTAGAACTTTAATGCGCGACCACCTGGCGTCGTTTCAGGGTTACCAAACATCACACCGACTTTTTCCCGAATCTGATTAATAAAGATGGCAATCGTATGCGTCTTATTGATTGAGCCGGAGAGTTTCCGGAGCGCTTGCGACATTAACCGTGCCTGAAGCCCAACGTGAGCATCCCCCATCTCACCGTCAATTTCAGCCCGTGGTACTAAGGCCGCAACTGAATCAACGACAAGCATGTCAATTGCCCCACTGGCAACTAACGCATCCGCAATTTCCAACCCTTGTTCCCCAGTATCTGGTTGCGACAAGAGCAGGTCGTCAATATTAACGCCTAAGTGCGTTGCGTACGCTGGATCCAGCGCGTTTTCAGCATCAATATAGGCTGCCGTCCCACCATTTTTTTGAACTTCGGCAACGGCGTGAAGTGCCACCGTCGTTTTACCAGAACTTTCTGGTCCGTAGACTTCAATGATTCGTCCTCGTGGATATCCGCCAACACCTAGTGCGTTATCCAATGCGAGCGAGCCAGAAGAAATCGTGGAGATTTGGGTATCGGCTTTGTCCCCCATCCGCATGATGGAGCCTTTACCGAAGTTTTTTTCAATTTTCTTTAAAGCAGCATCAAGCGCTGCTTGCCGTTCATCAGCCATATCGTTCCTCCTTAGTAGCCATTTGCAAAGTAAACTATACCTGTGTTTTAACAAAAAAGCAAGCAAAAATAGAACAAAGGTTCGTATTCGTTAATCGGCGTCTAACCGTTGCCGAACCAGATTTAAACCACTCATTACTGACCGTTCTCGAATCACCTGACGGCCGTTTGTAAAGTGGTATAAGAACGCTTCTGGCGCCTGATCTCGGTAGGCAATCCCAATCCAAACTGTCCCGGCTGGCTGCCCCTCTAATTCGTCAGGTCCTGCAACTCCGGTGAAACCTAACCCAATATCCGTCTTCATCTTTTCGCGTGCTTGCTTCGCCATCCAAATCGCCGTTTCCTTGCTGACGACCCCGAAGTGTTCGATGACGGTGTTGGGAATATCTAATAACCGGTGCTTGGCTTCGTTGGCATACGTCACAAACCCACCAGGAAAGACTGCTGAAACGCCAGGCACACTCCCAATCGTGCCTTGAAACTGTCCCGCCGTTAAGCTTTCAGCCGCTGTGATCGATAACTTTCGGTCGATCAACTGATTCACAACCACCGCAGCTAACGAATTGTCATCTCCGTAACCGTAAAAGAACTCGCCATCCCGGGCCATGATCTGCGTGATGGTTTGGTCAACCAACGCGGTCGCTGCTTGCTCATCAGTTGCAGTCGCCGTAACGCGCAACGTCACTTCCGCTGTCTTGGCATACGGTGCAATCGTTGGATTCGTTTGGTTTTCAATTAGATCCTGCAGGTCAGTCACCAATTGTGCCTCGCCAACACCAACAAACCGTAACACCTTAGACTTAAATACGACATCACCGTGCAATTGCTTTTTTAATTGTGGCATTAATTCACGATCAATCATCATGAGACATTCACTAGGCGGTCCGGGAAGCAATACATAGTCCGTCCCATGAGCGTTTAGATACAGATCGCCAACCGCAAACCCATTATGGTTGGTTAAACTGATTGCATGCGCGATTTTAAGCGCCTGCTTAGCGTTGTTACTGGTTTTCAACGTCCCGGAAGTTCGAGCGTAGTCATCGATTTTCTTTTGCGCTGCGGCATCAACCACGAGCTGCTCGTTAAGGTGAGCAGCAACGATTTGTTTCGTCAAATCATCATCGGTCGGTCCCAATCCCCCAATGGTCATGACGATGTCACTGCGCGATTCTGCCACCCGCAACGCCGTTTCTAATCGCTCCGGGTTGTCGCCCACCACCGTTTGGTAGTACACGTTAATGCCAATTTCAGCTAGTTTCTGAGCAAGGTAAGCCCCGTTCGTATTCGCAATCTGTCCGAGAAGCAGTTCGGTTCCAACCGCTACAATTTCAGCATTCATTCCAATCACCTCATCGTTCAATCTGTCACTGTTTTCTATTCTAATCAAAAATCCGTTGCGTAACAAGTCGGCCGGCCTAGGATAGTGTGCGGAGCGAGACGGGTTGAGAGCAGTGTGCAAGGTGACATCGGTGAAGGCGCCCGGGCCTGGCGGTTTTACCGATGTCGCCTTGCATGCAGCTCTCAGTCTCGCGCAGCACCATTCGGCGTGGTGGCCAGAAAGCGCGTGGTTGGCAAATTCTTACAACTTCAGGATCCTTGGAAATAACAGTTTAAGTGGCGCCGAATTTTGTAGTCTGAACGAGCATTTTTCAATGCGTTTTTAGCGAGCGAAGCGACCACAAACAGCCTTCGCACAAAATTCACCCAACACTTACGCTGGACACAAGCGACAGCAATCAAGGTCGTTCACTTCAAATTTTGTAACACTTAGACAATCAAAAAAAGTCCACCGCCAACTACGACGATGAACTCCACATTCATTTTATTGATTAAACGAATCCGCAAAGACGCTTCGGTTCTTGATGAAGTAATCCAACCCAGAGTAAACCGTGAAGAATAGGCAGATGTACAGTAAGATTGTTCCCAACGGTACGCCCCAAACGGCAAACAAGAAGTTGTTCAGCAACAGCAAGATGATCCCGATCATCTGCGAGAACGTCTTAATTTTCCCTGGCCAAGCAGCAGCCAAGACCTGACCGTCATTTTCAACAATGATCAACCGCAGTCCGGTAACCGCGAGTTCACGGCAAACGATAATCGCAACGACCCAAGCTGGTGCCTTACCCATTTCAACAAGTAACACAAACGCCGTCATAACAATCATCTTGTCTGCCAACGGATCAGCAAATTTGCCGAAGTTGGTGACAAGGTGATTGCGTCGTGCGATTTGACCATCCAAGAAGTCGGTAATTGAGGCCACCGCAAACACCAAAGCGGCAACGATCTGCGTCACTGGAATTGCCGTTTGAAGCCACGTTACCGTGCCCCAATCCATTGGTACTGCCAAAATGATCAGAAAAACTGGAATCAAGATAATTCGAATAATGGTGAGTCTGTTAGGTAAATTCAATTTGTTCCCCCCAAAAATCATGGCGTGCGCCCAAACACAAACCACAGTCGCCGTAAAAGCGAAAGATCCGGATGATCACTTCACGACCACCCGGATCTTCCCAACTACGGCCGAAACTGCCGGTTAGCGATTATTGCGTCACGCAACGCGCTTAATTACTTAAATTGAACCGTGATGTTTTGAACCTGTGACGTGGTGGTTGTCGTTGAGCTTGATGAAGCAGCTGAAGACGTACCATCCGTCGTGGTTGATGACGTGCTTGCGGCAGAGGTTGTCGCAGTCGACGTCGTTGGGATTGGTAACGTTTGGCTACCAATTGTAATCTTGGTTTCTGGTGCGTTCCCTAAGTTAAAGGTTGCAGAAGTAGCACTAGAAGAGACCTTGACTGCTTGCGTCTTGCCAGCAGTTAACGTGCCTTGCCAAACAGTGCTACCGCCAGATGTAACTGAAACCCAAGCACTAGCTGCACTCTTTAACTTAACCGTCTTGGTAGCAGGTGCGTTCTTCATGTCGTAAACGGTTGTTGACCCTGAAGTCGAAACCTTGCTGAAGCTCGATTTCTTAACCGAACTTGATGACGATTGCTTCTTCTTGCTACTGGTTGAAGATGAGGCCTTAGAACTAGCCTTCTTGCTACTACCAGAAACAGAAACTGAACTGCTATCGATGTTTTGATCTTTTGAACTCTGTTGAGAGTTCTTGGTGCTGGCATACCAGATACCTAACATCACAACAACCACGACCACAACCGCGAGGACGATTGGCACCTGCCGCCGAATCTTAGCAGTTCGATCATCATCTTGCCGTTGGGCAGAGCGCGTCGATGGGTTTTCTTCATTGACCCGATCAACGTACTCCTGCGTCTTGGTGCTTGGTAAAGCATCACTGTATGATTCCAACAGTTCGTTGCCGTCTAAACCAACCGTATCCGCATACTGCTTGATAAAGGCCCGAACGTAAAAATCACCAGGTAAGTCCGCAAAGTTACCATCTTCGATTGCAATCAGATACCGTTTTTGAATCTTGGTCGTCTGTTGCAGATCATCTAACGTGTACCCTTTCGCGATTCGGGCGTCACGTAACGTTTCGCCAATTGACATTTTGTTTTCACTCATAATAACATTTCTCCACCTAGCTCAAAGCTTCTTAATTTCAGTCTAAGTATATCATACGCTCCGCCATGATTTAATGGTGAATTCCCGGCTTTTTAGATTTTAAGAGTTTCTTAAGCCCACTAAAACCGGTCACTTCTGGTATCTGTTTAGTCCTGATCGTCATCCAAGATATACTGGATGCTAAATGCTTCAGGGCGAATCAACGTCTTCATCGCTGCAATCACGTCATCTAATGTCAGCGACTTAACAATCCCCACTTCATCGAATAGCGTGGCATCACCATATAACCGGTCATCAAATTGATTGGCAATGGCTTCCAGTGAATTAAACGCAGTAATCGTTGACCCGATGGCTTCACGCTGAACGACTTCAAAGGTGTCACTTGCGGCCTGCAATTTTTCAGTTGCATGTGTCAAAATGCTTAACAGCGCTTTTTCAAACGTCTCTGGATCATCCGTTTCCCCTGCCAAAATCACGTGGTAGGCGTCTCGTTGCACTTCGATATTATAGCCAAAACTGTCATCAATGACCCCTTGATCATACAACCGCAAGAAGTCCGGCGCCGTTTCGCCAAACAGTAACGTGAAGCCCAACGAGATGGCATCCTCATACTTTAGCTTAGCCGCACCAACTGGTAAATCAGCCAGTCCGCGAATCCCGATGGTCACTTTAGGCCGTTCAACGGGCATCTTGAGCACCTTCCGCGGAATTACGGTAGCTGGTACCTGGGGCTTGATTCGCTTAATTGGGGCTGCTGGCAAGAAGGACTTAGCAGACTGGTTCGTTTTGATCCAGGCTAACGTTTCTTCGGGGTCCAAACGGCCAACCACAAACAAGCTCATATTGCTTGGGTGGTAGAACGTCTGGTGCGCAAGGTAGAGATCATCCGCTGTAATCTGGTCAATCGATTCGATAGTACCAGCAATGTCGTCACTCAACGGCTGATTGGGATATAAATTAGCAATTGTCCCAAAGTACGCCCGTGAGTTCGGATCATCCTCGTACATTTGAATTTCTTGGCCAATGATGCCTTTTTCCTTGTTCACCGTTTTCGGGGTAAAGTACGGATCTTGAACAAAGTCCAGCAACGTCTCGAGGTTCTCCTTCAACGCGCTCGTAGTTGAAAACAGATAACTGGTATGGGTAAAACTTGTAAAGGCGTTCGAACTTGCCCCATAGTGGGCAAAGGTGTCAAATGCATCATGGTCAGCTTTTTCAAACATCTTGTGTTCCAAGAAGTGCGCGATCCCGGCTGGTTGTTTGACCGGGGTCGTTTTACCCAGTGGCACGAACTCTTGGTCAATGGCGCCGTAATCCGTCGTCATCACGGCGTAGGTTTTATGGAAGCCTGCCTTAGGTAATAAATAAACGCGTAATCCGTTCGCCAGCGTTTCACTGAACAACGTTTCCGCTAATTCTGGATAGTGTTGCTGTTTCACGAATTTTCCCCCCTCAAGAAAAAGACTGCCTGTAACTCAACTTGAGCTGCAATCTGACACACATCTTCGCGCGTGACTTGGTGAAGGTGGTTGACCCATTCTTCAGCCGAAACGTGCGTTTGAGTAACTGTATCTAACACCGCCTGATTAATGAGTGACCGGGCTGAATCTAAGCGTGATTCTCGGCCGTTGATCAAACTCGCGACGACTTGGTCAAACTGTTCATCCGTAAACTCACCATTCTTGATGGCCGTTAACTGCTCGCCAATCAACGTCTTCACGGCTTCTTCGTTTGACTGATCGATACCAGTTTGAACTGTCAGCGTTCCGGTGAAGCCGTCAAATCGACTGGAAGCGTAATAGGCTAGGCTGTGTTTTTCGCGCACATTTTTGAACAGCATCGAAATTGGGGTGCCACCGAAGAGACCGTTAAAGACCAAGGCCTTGTAAAAATCGGCTTGACGGTAGTACACCGGTAAGCGATAGGCCATATTGAGCTTAGATTGCTGTAAGGGTTGCCCCTCTTGTTCGCTAACAACTGCCTGAACTGGTCGTTGATAGAGCAAGTGATCTAACGTCGTTGTTCTAGGCGCTAACTGCCAATCAGCCAGCAGTGGCTCAACGGTCGCTAAAGAAACATCGCCCGCGATGGTGATTTGAACCTGATTGGTCGCCAGCATGGTTTGATAATCAGCATAGAGGCTCGCTGGTGTGATGCCAGCAATCGTTGCTGGATCACCATACAGGCTGGTCGCAAAGAATGGCGCCGTCTTAAAGTACAGTTCGTTCAATCGGCGTTCAGCGTAGTACTGCTTATCGTCATTTAACGACTTCAAATAAGCAATCAAGTTTTGTTGCTGCCGCTCAAAGGTTTCCGCATCAAAGGCACCATCACTTGCGAGCGGGTTGTCAATGACACTTCGTAGAAAGGCCAATAACTCAGCCAGTAACGACTCACCGCCCAAAAATTGATCATTCACGATCGTTGCGGAAAACCGTAACCCCTGTGATTGACCATAACGAAAAACGTTAACGCCATAACTTGCCCCGTACATCCAGGACAGTTTCTCAGCTAACTTCGTCTGGGTTGGATACTCACCACTGCTCGTTTCAAGCAGTTGGGCTAATAAAATTCGGTTGGATAACGCCGACACATCGGCCGGAGCAATGAAATCCACCGTGACACTAATGGTTTTAAATTGCGTCGTTGGCACTAAATTAAGGACAACGCCGTCTGTTAATTGCTTTTGCAACCGCAATTCCTCCTTAGACATTACCAAACCATATTAGATGATTTGACGCTAAATAGCTATCCCTTTGCGTCGAATCACCAATTTTATTAGAATAATCTCATATTCTACAATTAAATGGTCTTCTGTTTGGATTTTTTCGCCTTAATATCGACCCTTTATTTTATCACTTGATGATGGCATAACGCCGAAATCCCATTAGTTGCGCTTGATTCACACCATGGGGTTTGCTATCCTTTAAATAATGAAAAAATGTGGAGGAAACGCTAATGAAAGTCGTAAAATTTGGGGGTAGTTCGCTCGCCAACGCCGCCCAAGTCAGTAAAGTTGTTAACATCATTAAAGCCGATGATCAACGGCGCTTCGTTGTGGTTTCAGCACCAGGCAAGCGCTTTTCGGGGGACATCAAAGTCACCGATTTACTGATTCAATATGCTAATGCCGTTATTAATAAACAGGATGCAACGCCAATCACCGACCAAATTATCGCCCGTTATCAAGAGATTGCTGAAGCCTTTGCCATTCCAGCTGGTGATTTTGAAGAAATTCGCAGCACGATTCTTGGGCTGCCTCAGCATGATTATCAAGATAACGACTACTTAATGGCCACCTTTAAAGCGCACGGCGAACGATTAAACGCCGTCCTCTTTGCGAAGGTACTCACTGCTCAAGGATTGAAGGCCAAGTACTTGGACCCTCGCGAAGCTGGGCTGATTGTGACCGACTCCCCTAACGACGCTGAGGTGATCCCTGAAAGCTACGATCGAATCAGTGAATGGTCGGCCAGCAGTTTGATTCGGGTCATTCCCGGTTTCTTCGGCTACAACCTACAGGGGCAGATTTGTACCTTCTCTCGTGGTGGCTCTGACATCACGGGTGCCATCATCGCTCGTGGGGTTCACGCCGACCGCTACGAAAACTTTACCGATGTTAACGCAATTTACGCCGCTAACCCTGCCGTTGTTCATAACCCCATTGCCATTCACCACATGACGTTCCGGGAGATGCGGGAACTTTCCTACGCCGGTTTCTCAGTCTTTCATGATGAAGCGTTGATTCCAGCGATTCAAGGTGACGTTGAAGTGGTGGTTAAAAACACCAATCACCCGAGTGAACGGGGAACCTCGATCACGTCAACCAAGCGGGTCAATCCGGCCTATCCGGTTTCCGGGATTGCCAGTTCACCAAATTTCTGCGGGATTTATATCCGAAAATACATGCTGGATAAAAAGGGCTACAGCCAAAAAATTCTCAACATTTTAGCTGAACACGGCCTCTCTTACGAACACATGCCTTCCGGGATCGATGATTTAACGGTGATTATGCGCCAAGATCAGTTGACCGACGACCTCGAAGACACCCTAATTCGCGAATTAGTCATTGCCCTTCGTCCTGACGAAATTCACATCACTCACGATTATTCGTTACTGATGGTCGTTGGCGAAGGCATGGTCAACCGAACTGGGTTAATGTCAAAAGCCACCGATGCTTTGGCCCGCCAAAACGTTAAACTCGTGATGGTCAACCAAGGGGCTTCTGAAATCTCAATGATGTTTGGGATTCAAGAAGATCACGCCAACATTGCCGTTCAAGCGTTGTATGACGCGTTCTTCCCAGATCTTTAATTAATGAATTAACCGAATGAAAACGGATCAACTTGCTCGTTTCAGCAATGTTGATCCGTTTTTTAATTATGATAGCTCTTCATAAAATTGGTGACAACAATCTCGAAAAAGATTGTTTACACCGAATCCACAATGATTGGGCCTGGTATTTGGCCAACGTCATCTTTTCGGATACATCAATATCCGTTTCAAAAATCGTCAGTAACCGTTCCGCCAATTGCTGATCATACATGAAGGCATTAACTTCAAAATTGAGTTTAAACGACCGAATATCCATGTTCGCCGACCCCACTGAAGCCACTTCACCGTCAACGACCATCATTTTTGCGTGCATGAACCCCTTATGATACAGGTAAACTTCACCGCCGGCCTTCATCAACGATTTCGCAAAATACTCCGTTGCGCGATAAACAAACGGGTGATCTGGCCGGTCCGGAATCATTAGCCGAATTCGAATACCAGACAACGCGGCCACCTTCAGTGCTTCTAAAATACTTTCGTCGGGCACAAAATATGGCGACTGAATGACAATTGCGCGTCGGGCACTGTTGATCAATTTCAAGTACCCCTTCTTAATTTGCTGTAACTCAGAATCCGGGCCACTAGAAACAATTTGCATGCTCGTGGTCCCTTGAGATTGAATTGCTGGAAAATACTGCGCACTGTACTGCACGCGTTGTCGCTTAGCCGTTGCGTTCCAATCTAGGAAAAAGCGGTTCTGCAAAGCTAACACGGCATTCCCCTCGATTCGCAGGTGGGTATCGCGCCAAAAGCCAAACTTTGCTTTTCGGCCAAGGTACTGATCGCCAACGTTGAAGCCACCGGTATACCCAACCTTACCATCAATCACCACGATTTTACGGTGATCACGGAAATTAAGTTGGAAATCGCTCAACGCTAGCCGAGAACTCAAAAACGGGTAGGCGTGGCCACCCAATTTAGTCAGTCGCTTAAAGAGGTGCTTTTTACCCCCGTGGGAGCCAAAGGTATCGTAAATCACTCGAACTTCAACGCCTTCAGCGGCCTTTTGTTCAAGTATCGACACAAATTTTCGCCCCACCTGATCATTATAAAACGTAAAGTATTCAACATTGATATGGTGTTTAGCACGTTTCAAATCAGCAAAGAGTGCCTCAAATTTCGACTGACCTTCCGTAAACACCTGAACCTGATTCCGGGTCGTCAAGACGGCTTGATCCGTTTCCAAGAAGAGGTTCGCAATTTCTTGAATTTCCGGATTATCATTATCAGGCACCGTTAACTCGTGTTGGGCAATCAACTGTTTTTGCGACGTGACCAGTTGCGATAGCCCTAATTTTTCTTGTGCCTGAATATCAAAAATCCGTTTCTTTGAAATTTTTCGACCCGCAAATAAGTAAAAAATAAAGCCAATCACGGGCAATAAAATCAGCACCAACAACCACGCCCAGGTTGTGGAAATATCCCGTTCTTCTCGTAGCACCGTGATCAGTGCCACAATTAAATTAATGCCGATCACACCAATGAGCAACAGTCCTATAATTGTCATCCTGTTCACGCCCCCTAATTTGCTGTTCAATAAAATGCATCATGATGCTTGCAGTTTGTTTTGAAAAATAATACTCCCATCTTATCACAATTTTGGCAATGCTGAAAAAATGGCTGACTTTTCAGGTGGTTGAACTAGATGAGCCGTGGGCCTAGTTGTTAACTGGGAGCTTCATATCTGGTTATTTCAAAGTGTTCCTTGGCGACGCTCATTGCGATTACTTATTTTCGGCGCTAGTTAAGCTTTAGTTGGCGTTAATTAGTGATATCGAGAGGTTGATTATCATTACCACCTTAATTAGCCTGCGCCGAAATGAACTCCGCAAAACTGAGCGTTATGTATAAGGGCGCCCCAGTCATACTGACCAAAAACCGGTCAGTATGACTGGGGCGCCCTTATACGCCACGCTCAAAACGTTTTGCTCCGCTCTCTACTTCTTTAACAACGGTGAATCCGCCGCATCACCAAACCACTTGTGGTTGATTTTAGCTAACGTCCCATTCTTAGCCAAAATCTTCAACCCACGGTTAATTTTGTGACGCATCGTCGTATCCGTTTTACGCATCCCGACCCCGAACGCTTCTTTAGGGAAGGACCCATTGATGATTCGGTAGTCCTTAGGGTTACTTTCGTGGTTCACGTAGTAGCCCGCATACGTCGAATCAATGATCATGCCTTGGATTCGGCCTGCATTTAAATCAATGAAAGCGTTAGTGAATGAATCATAGAGCACCGGTGACTTACCCTTGATTTTATCCTTTAACAACGTGTGGTACGTGCTGATATCGTTAGCACCTGACGACCCGGCTTGCGCGCCTAATGTTTTACCCGTCATATCGTTAAATGATTTAATGTTATCTTTGCGCAAGGTGACCAAGGTTTGATCATTTTGCAGGTACGTATCACTAAACGCAACTACTTTTTCACGTTCTGGTGTCTTCGAATAACCGTTCCAGATTAAATCGATCGTCCCGTTATTTAATTCCGTTGCGTTCATCGACCAGTCAATGGTTTGGAAACTAACCTTGATGTTGTACAACTTGAACAATGCTCGAGCAAGGTCCACATCGTACCCAACCAGTTTTCCGCTCTTTTCCCGGAACCCCATTGGCACGAACGTATCATCCAACCCTACGGTCACGTAACCGCGTTTTTGGATTCGTTGCCAGTTATCGACGTGATTGGCTCGTTTACCAACCGTTATCCCACAACCAGATAATAGGCCTACGGTGGTAAAGAGCATGACTAATACTAGCCAAAATCGTTTTTTCATGCTACTACTCCCTCCCGTTATGCCTTAATTGGTTCAACTCGCATAATTTGATCCGCCACGTGTTCGGCAAATTCCATATCATGAGTAACCACGATTTGGGTCATCTTGGTTTGTTTCAAGCCTAAAATAATATCTTCAACAGTTTGACGTAAATCCGGATCCAAGGCACTCGTTGGTTCATCGTAACAGAGAATCTTGGGATTCATGGCCAAAGCCCGAACGATTGCGACCCGTTGCTTTTGCCCACCAGAAAGTTGGTAGGGGTACAGGTCTTCCTTACCCGATAAGTTTAGTTGGTCGATCAAACGTTGCGCTGTTTCATCCGCCGTTTGCTTATCTTGTTTCAAGACTAACTCCGGTGCTAAGGTAATGTTGGCCTTCACCGTTAGGTTTGGAAACAATTGGAAGTCTTGGAATACGACCCCGATCACCTTATCGTTATCTCGGTTCTCAGCTGGATCAAACACTTGGCCATCAAGTGAAAATTCCCCTGAATCAACGGTCTCTAATCCACTGATACAACGCAGTAACGTAGTTTTACCAGCCCCAGAAGGCCCAACAATGGCTAAGATTTGGCCATCAGGCACCTGTAGGTTCAAGTTATCTAAAATGGTTCGACCATCGAATTGCTTTTTAATATTTTTTAGTTCTAGCATTAACTCGTCCTCCTATCCGTCTGCCTAACGCCAAGTCCGGTAGTGTTGTTCAACCTTACGTAAAATGAAGGTCGCAACGGCCGTCATCAACAGGTAAATGACCCCAACTAAGACTAATGGTAACAACGTCACATCGCGAGCGGTCGCAATGTTACCAGCACGAAGTAAGTCGCCTAACCCGATAACGTAAACTAATGATGAGTCCTTGATCAGGTTAATGACTTCGTTCCCAATGGATGGCACCACGATCTTAACCACTTGTGGAATGACGATGCGGCGAAGGGTTTGTCCCCGCGTTAACCGCAAAACTCGGGCACTTTCGTACTGGCCCTTTGGAATCGCTTGGAACCCACCACGGAAGATTTCCGAGAAATACGCCGTGTAGTTCAAGATGAATGCAAACAGCGCTGCATCATACCGTTGGAAAATAACGCCGATGATTGGTAAGCCGTAAAAAACAAAAATTAATTGCAGTAACAATGGCGTACCACGCATTAACCAAACGTAAAACTTCAAGATCCAACGTAGTGGGCTGAATTTAGACATCAAGCCCAGACTGACAAAGATTCCTAGTGGAATGGAAACGATCAACGTCCAAAAGAAGATTCGAACGGTCATCCAAGCCCCACTCAATAATGATGGTAGTATTTCAGCTGCATAGTGTAACATATTGTCTCCCCCTTCTAAATCAAAAAAGTCCTCTTGAAGACTAAATAAGCCTTCAAGAGGACGACAGTGTCGCGGTTCCACCTCAATTTGGTCACTGCTCACACAGCTACCCTTACGAAGTTTAAGTTTAAAAAACGCCCCCTTGGACGAATCCAAGAGGGCGATTGATCGCGGTTCCACCTCATGTTTGTTAACTGCTCACACAGCTAACCTCAACAAGTTTAAAGCTTAAACTTCAGCGATAACGAGCTGACCGGCATCTCCCTACTTAATTCAGGAGACCAACTCCCGGATGTGATTCAGACTACCCCATTGCGCCGCTCTCAGCATGACGGTGCTCTCTAACTAATCGGGTAACCTTACTAGTCCGTTCCAAGTTGTTGTTTATTAAATTATGTCTCATTATAGCTGATTTAACTTTGGTGTCAAGTCGCGACCAAAAATCTTGATCCTTATCCGCGCTTAAACCAGTGCCCAACCTTAGACCAGAAACCGGTTTTCGGTTGTTCCAATTTAATCAACGGTACCGTTTCGCCTTCCAACCGTCGCGCGATGTCGCGGTAACCACGACCGGCAATGTTGTCGGTTTCAAGCACGATTGGCTCGCCTCGGTTTGAGGTTGCGATCACTTCATCATCATCCACAATGATGCCTAGCAATGGTACGCCTAAGTGGTGGGTGATTTCATCCACGTCCATAGCGTCCCCATCGGCCATCATGTGGCTGCGAATTCGGTTGATCAACAAGTGTGATTCTTCTCGCAACGGGTTCTTTTCAAGCAAGCCAACGATGCGATCGGCATCTCGAACGGCTGAAATCTCAGGCGTTGTGACGATAATCGCTGCATCCGCCCCGGCAATGGCATTCAAGAATCCTTGTTCAATGCCGGCGGGACAATCGATCAGCACGTAATCAAAGTCGGGTTTTAAGTCGTCAATGATCTGCTTTGCTTGTTCTTCAGTCAACGCGTTCTTATCGGCATTTTGCGCTGCTGGCAACAGGTACAGTAAGTCATCGAATCGCTTGTCCTTCACGATAGCTTGGGCCAACTTTGCGCGACCTTCCACCACGTCAACGATGTCATAGATGATCCGGTTATCAAGTCCCAACACAACGTCGAGGTTGCGTAGCCCAATATCCAAATCGACCAAGCAGACGCGCTTGCCCATTAACGCCAGTGCGGTCCCAATGTTGGCACTTGACGTTGTTTTACCAACACCGCCCTTACCCGATGTGATAACGATTGATTTTCCCATCTCCACTAGCCTCCCATTTGGTGGTACATTTTCGGATTAATTGTTTTTAAATCAGCCAATTGGCCATATTCCAGTACGTGTAAATCGTTAACGTAGGCAATGGTTTGTGCATCCGCTTCTGGTTGATCAACTTCAACGATGCTAATTTGTTCCCCAATGCGAACTTGTTGCGCTTGGTGTAAATCACCAACCACAACTTTATCCTCAGCACTTGGATAACCCGCCTGCAAAATGCCCAGTACCGTGCCCATCGTAAAGAGGTTGCCAGTTGTCAGTAAGCGGCCACCTTCGTTAATGATGCCTAAAAACAAAACATCGCCAGTCATTTCTAACGTTTGACCATTTCGAATCGTTTGGGTGACCAAGTGAACGTTTTCGCGTTCTTTGATTGCCTCCGCGTCTTCAATCGTCATCACATCCGTGATCACTTTATGAATCTCAAAATGATCGTACTCGTTAATAATACTGGTCAGTTTTTGATGCTGTTCGGCAGTCAGTAAGCGTTGAGGGGATAACACATCAAAACTGATGGTTTTATCCTTTATCTGACTATCAGCGGCTAAATTATCTAATAGTCCCCGTAGTTCAAGTTTAATGGCCTCAAAACTGGCGGCCTGGCTCAACACTAATTGATAGCCATCCTGATTACCTCTTAATACGACAGACTGCATACCCATGACCCCTTTTTAATTTTTCAATCGACTAAATAGTCGCTGAATTGGAAAATATAAGATGACGTAAACGGCTAAGTTGTACGCCAATGTGGGCGCCAACGAATAAACCAGTAGGTCGGTAAACGATGCACTGGTAATATGAATGGCCACGTTTCCTAGGTAACTTAGGCCACTGACGATCGTAATATCGATAAAGTAGACCAATAAGCCACTCAAGAAGTTAATGGGAAACGCCTTAAAGCAGGCCCGTGTCAGTGCAACCACGATTGGGAAAACGAACACGAAGATACCAAAGATTCCGGTGTAGTAAAGGTCAAATATGCCCCCCGCAATTGCGGCCCACACCCCTAAGGGAATCTTAATGGGGTCTTCAAAGTAAACTGACAACACTAACCATAACACAACTAAATAACTACTCATCGAATAAGGGTAGTTAAACAATTGCTCAGGAAAGACCTGACCCAAGATGCCATCCAAAAAGAAGCACAGGAACAACCCAATCGGAAAGCCGTAACGTAATTTTGTTACCCGTAACATAGTTGCCTCCTTAATTGGTGGTTTGCGCTTGGCGAATTGCCACCGTCACGAAACTTAGGCGCGAAATATCGGCCGCTGGTTTGATCGTGATTTTTGATGACAACCCGTAATCGGAATGACCGGTTGCCGTAACGGAGCCAACGTATAGGCCTGCTGGCATAATACCACCCAACCCACTCGTTGAAACCTTATCGCCTTTTTCGATCTTCGTCTTCGAGGTCACGTTCCCCATCTCAATTTGGTCCTTATCACTATTATAACCCGTAATGATCCCGTTAACCGTTTGACCACTCTTATTAGTGATTTGAACCGCAAACCGGTTAGCTGATTCGCTACTGTTAGACAGTAATTCAACCTTACTATTCGTCCGGTTAACTTCAGCCACCCGACCAACTAAGCCGGATCCAGAAAGCACTGGCATGTTCTTCTTGATACCAGCTGCGCTCCCCTTATCGATGATCACTTGATCTTGCCATGACGATGGCGTCCGGGCAATCACCGTTGCATTAACTGAGCTATAGTCCGTTAACGTCTTGTTGAGCTTAAGTTGCGTTTTAAGCTTTTTGTTTTGTTGACTCAAGGCTTGATCATGCACCTTCGTTTGGGCCAATTCTTGTACTTGGCTCTTCAGCCGTTTGTTTTCTTGATACGTGTTGAGTAAGTCCGAAACCGATGTGACGGAGCCCTTGACGCCGTTGACCGGCCAAGCGACTGCTCGATTGACCAGTCCCACGATATCGTTGCCAAACTGCTGTAGCAGCGGTGGCGTCGACCGCTTATTCCGAATCACAACGGAGACACTCATCAACCCAAAACTGACGATCAAACATACAATGATGATCACCAATCGTCGGTTTGAAAAGAATTTATTCATGAACAACGTCCTCCAGTTAACTCTACGTCGGTAGTTTGATACCGATAATCAAGGCGCCCCGCGCGTCAAATCCGTTGGGCGCCTTGTCACAATCTTAAATCAGGTGCAAAACTAGGCCTCGTATCGGTCCACTAAGCGAAAAAGCCATATGATTACGCGCAAATCATACGGCTTTTTCGCTATAATCTGGGCAAAACGCCTATTTTCCCACGCTCATCTTATTTCTTTTTCATTACGTCGATGCTCTTCAAAGATTCACCGGTCCCGATAGCCACACAATCCAATGGATCGTTGGCGATAAAGACGGGCACTTTGGTGGCATCCGCAATGACGTCAGGTAAGTTCCGGAGTAAGGCACCACCACCGGTCAAGACGATCCCGTGATCGATGACGTCAGCCGCAATTTCAGGTGACGTTTCTTCAAGGGTTTCCTTGATAGCAGTAATGATTTCTTCGACACCTTCATGGATGGCATCGGCAATATCTGAAGCCGAAACTTCAATCGTCTTAGGTAACCCAGAAATTAGGTCACGTCCACGAATTGAAGCGCCGTCGTCTTCTTTGACAGCTTCCTTTGAAGCAGAACCAATGTCCCACTTCAATTGTTCAGCAGTCCGTTCACCGATTAACAGGTTAAAGTGTTGACGAACGTAAGCCACGATGGCTTCGTCCAACTTGTCACCAGCCATTCGAATCGAACGACTTGAAACGATCCCACCAAGTGAAATCGTGGCAACGTCAGTGGTCCCACCACCAATATCAACAACCATGCTACCGGTTGGATCCATCACTGGCAAACCAGCACCAATAGCGGCTGCGAATGGTTCTTCAAGCACGTATGCGTCACGCGCGCCGGCAACCCGGGTTGCATCGATAACAGCTCGTTTTTCAACTTCTGTGACACCACTTGGCACACAAACCATGACGTAAGGCTTCCCGTTAGAGTTGCCCAGCGTCTTTTGAATAAAGTACTTCATCATCGCAACGGTAGTATCGTAATCAGCGATTACCCCGTCCTTCATTGGTCGAATCGCAACAATACTTGCTGGAGTCCGGCCGATCATTGCTCTTGCGTCTTCACCGACGGAGACGATTTCACCAGATTTGGTGTTGCGCGCAACTACGGATGGTTCACGTAAGACGATACCCTTACCGTCGACGTAAACGATCGTGTTGGCCGTCCCAAGGTCGATGCCAATGTTTTTCGTTCCTAATCCGAACAATCTGTTTCATCCCTTCATTTGGCCACAATCCCACGTTGGATTGTTTGGTAATTTGCTAGGTGTTATTATACCATACCTCTTAAATTTAATAACTACTTGCCAGAAAAAGCATACCTAATTTATAGGGGGTTCGGCAAGCTTTTATTTGAAATTTAGTGGAATTTAATATTTTCCCCGGTTTTAGTCGGCTGGATCCTTGAAAAAGTGGCGGACATCCGAGATAAAATACAGGGAACCGGTAATCAAAAAGAGGTCATCTGCCGAAATTTGTTGCAGAATCTGCCCAATGGCGAGTTGCCAGTTGGGGATCACTTCGATGCGGTCATCCGCTGCGTATTTTGCCGCCAATTCATCTGGATCTGTGACTTGACGAGTTGCTGGCCCTTCAAAGGTGGTCAACACAATGTGTAAATGTGGTACCGTCCGTAATGTCGCCAACATCTGATCATGCTGCTTGTCGGCAAGCACCGCAAACAACACGTAGATGTCGCGGCCCGCAAACCGTTTTTTCAGCAACGTCGTGAGTTCCTCGACGGCCGGTTCATTATGAGCACCATCTAAAACAATCAATGGGTCTTGATTGACGGGTTCAAACCGCCCCGCCCAAACTGTGTTCGCCATTGCCGCTTTAATTTCGCGTTCAGTCGCCCTAAACGGATGAGCCGCAAGGTAGAGGTCAAACGCCGCCAATGCACAGCTGGCGTTATCGACCTGATAGTCGCCTAATAGCTGGATTGAAATTCCCCGATGCCGGCTATTAGCCGTGGCTAGGTCAAAGGTTTCTTGCCAGCCCGCTTCCGAGCGAATCTTGGTCTTAATTTCGCGTCCAACTCGGTATAACTGACTGTGGTGAGCTTCAGCTGTCGCTTCGATCACCGCCATTGCCTCTTCAGGCAAACGTCCAGCAACGACCGGCACCCCATCCTTGATAATGCCTGCCTTTTGGCCCGCAATCTCAGTCAACGTATTTCCCAGCAATTTCATATGATCATAACCAATCGTCGTAATCACCGACACAGCAGGTGTAAAGACGTTAGTTGAATCAAGGATGCCACCAATGCCCACTTCAATCACCGCAACGTCGACATGGTCTTTAAAATACAAGAACATCATCGCGGTGATAATTTCAAATTCTGTCGGACCGCCTTCCGGATAATTGGCATCCAAGTCAGCGATAACCGGTTCAACGGTCTGAACTAACTGCACCAGATCATCGTCACTAATCGGCTGACCATCAACCGAGATGCGTTCATTAAATCGAACTAAAAACGGCGATGTAAACGTCCCAACCGTTTGACCAGTCGCCATCAACAGCTCACGCAAAAAGGCGACTGTAGACCCCTTTCCGTTCGTCCCGGCAACGTGAATCGCCGTGACGTCTTGCTGAGGATTATCCAGCCGGTCCAAGAACGCCTTCATCCGGTTTAAATGGTCACTCTTCTTAAACTTCGTCCGTCCATGAATGAACGCTAATGCTTCATCGTAAGTCGTTATCATGATTGGTTGTTCTCCTGTAAGTGTTTATTTCTTATTGTAGTGTAACTGACGTTTGTGTCCAGCGTAAGCATGTTTAGTTTGTGAAATTCAGTGATTCTGGTTTTCTATAGTGGAAAGATGCCGCG
>NZ_BAABMI010000064.1:0-29910 GCF_054785195.1 Secundilactobacillus muriivasis
TAAATAGGTAATTAGCGTGTCAGACCAAAGTTGAACGATAACTGCGGCAGTGCTGTATCTAAGCAAGCAGAAACGGTTAGGTAGATTGATTATCGATCAGGAATGCTTCCGAAACGGTTAAACGCGAAAGAAGATTGTTGATCAATAACTACCGCTGTTTCAATCCACCTACTTTAGTGGATGGTAGTTGAATGTAGCAAAGGCGTTCTGGCGACGGTCATTGCTACTACTTAATTTCGGCGTCACTTTAGCTTTAGTTGGCAATGATAAGTAATATTTTGAAGTTTGTTGCCGTTACCACCTTGATTAGCCTGCGCCGAAATGAGCTCCGCAAAACTGAGACTTGCATATAAGGGCACCTCATCAATACTGGTCAAAACCTGGAATACTTTTTGCTATTTTTTAGTGCGCTTGGCGACGGTCATTGCTACTACTTAATTTCGGCGCCACTTTAGCTTTAGTTGGCAATGATCGGTAACATTTTAAAGTTTGTTAATGTAACCGCCTTGATTAGCCTGCGCCGAAATGAGCTCCGCAAAACTGAGAGTTATGTATAAGGGCGTCCCAGCAATACTGACCAAAGCCCGGTCAGTATTGCTGGGACGCCCTTATACGCCACTCTCAAAACGTTTTGCTCCGCTCTCTAGTGATATCTCTTCATCCGCGACCCACCAGCCGCAGCATCCGGCTTCGGTTCTTCTCTTGTTAAACCGCTCGTCAATGGTGCTTCATGCATCGCGTTTTCCCTTGTCATTTCTCGGGTCAACGGTGTGCTGGTCGTTGGTGTTGGGACGGTTGTTGCATCTTCTTGTCGTTCATAAGCTAACTGTACCCGGATCGCATAAGGGGCTGGCTTTTCCATTGGTAAGTTGCGGCCCATTTCCATATAGGGACCACCAACCAAGATGACGTTAGCCAAGTACAACTTCACCTTATCCGCCACGTCCGCGATCGGCTGCAAGCCCACCGTGGTGATTTTGCCTACCGATGCTTTTTCCGCTTGGTTAATGCCGGCATAAACAATCAAATCGTCGCCCGCGTGCTGCAATTCAAAGTAGGGAATGTTGACGCCCAACCCGATTGCGAACACCGGCTTATGAGATTGCTTCAACTGTATCTCAATTTCACGTTGACCTAATCCACCATAATCCGGTGTCATCAAGCTCATTTGTTGCAGGCGATTGGCCAATTGGGTGATGTTTTGCCGCTGGTTAATATCAACGGCAACCTTCCCCGGCAAAATCTTCTTGGCGTCAAAGAACCCGTTAGCTGGAATATTCGCCCCATTTAACAATGAACTTTGATTGCCCTGCGCTTCAGCAGCAGCTTTCTTAGCTGCTTCAGCCGCTGGATCGGCGCCACCAAGGGTCTTCCCCAACGCTTTTTCGATTTTGGGTGAAATATCAAGCGGTGGTTGCTTCTCCGTAAAGTAGTAGAAAACGTTCATGATCGCAAAATACAGTAATAAAATGGCCACTAACAGGATCAAACTGCCACGCAAAGCGTACCCGTTTTGAATCCAGCGAATAGCCACGTAAAACAGGTAGATGTCACCCAACGTGCCCAAAATCGTGTAGATCCGGTTTTTAAGCTTCACGTTAAGGTTCACATACCCTAAATAGTGGTTCACCATATCAAGTAAACTAAACACGTATGCGTTCCTCCTTAATAACTTGTCGTCTGGTCCGTGGTGCCGGTCGTCGTATTAGCGGTACCGTTATCCGTCGTCGTGTTGGCGGTTGAATCATCACCGGTCGTGGTCGTTGTGTCGCCAGTATTACCAGTGTTACCCGTACTATCATCCGTTGTGCCAGTCGTCCCGGTATTGCCAGTTGTGCCGGTGGTCCCGGTTGTCGACTTCTTCTTTGATTTCGTGGTTGTCGTGGTGGCGTTACTGGTTGCCGTATCCGACTTAGCGCTAGCTGAATCAGCCGAACTTTCATCTTTGTTCGAATCCGAACTCGTCTTCTTGCTCGAATCATCCGAGCTCGACTTCTTATCAGAGCCATCGCTTGCGCTGGATCCCTGCTTATCTAATGACGATGATGTCGTCGCTGGCACCTTAGTCGACGTCGTGGCTGGTGAGCCTTCGTTTGTTTTGCTAACTTTGTTGACCACCACGTTGGTCGTCCCTAAAGCTAGCGCAATCGAAACGATGGCGAATGGTGTTAAAAATGGTGGCGTCCGATATGCCATGCTTGTTCCTCCTCTTAAATGTTCCTCGCTTTGGTTAGTTACCCTAAGTATCGCAGATTTGACCGAAGATACAATAACGTTTTGGTTAAGGTTTAACTAAGAATTAATGACGACCGCGCAAAGGGGCTTTAACCAGTCACCCCCGGGTAGGCGGTGCCGGTTAAAGCCTCTTAGTGGGTATTACTTTCAGCCGCAGCTAATTGACACTCAGCGCAAATGCCGTAAAGCTCAATTCGATGGCCAACGATTTGACACCCAGGTAATTGGGCGGCAAAGATATCGATTGGACAATCCTTAAGTTCGGTTACCTTACCACACCGCTGACAGATAAAGTGGTGATGGTGTAAGTGGCTAAAATCACACTGGTATTTGACCCGCGCATGGTCACCTTGAACCTGTTGCTCAACCATGCCGGCTTGTTCGAATTCCTTGATATTGCGGTAGATCGTGTTGTGACTCATCCCCGGAAACTGCTGGCGCATGTAATCGTCCACCAACGTAACATCGTGGTAGTGATCCTGATTGGCCAACAGGTAACTGAGCAGCGCCTTCCGTTGTTTGGTTACCTTTAAATGATTCTGTTTTAGAACGGTCAGAGCCTGTTCCAGTTGCTGTTGCATGTTGCCGCCTCCTTAGCGCGAGGATTACGTAAATAATAATCATTACTCTTTAACGATAAATTGTAGCATACTTCGCTGCATTTAAAAACGAAACTGCTCACCCGCTAAGATTCGACTGATTGTTGCTGGGTCCGTAACGCACTGACAAATGCGTCCAGCGCCCGCTGCGTTTTCAGCCAATCGTCGTTTTGGATCACCGTTGCGCGACCCGTTAACGCCACTGGCAATTCTAGGTCACGCTTATATTCCTTGCTTCGAATACGGTGGTTCACCATCTCAGTTTCATCGCCACGTGAGGTCAGGCGATCTTTCAAAATATCACTCTTACCAACCGTCAAAAACAGCACAACGGCCTTTTCACCTAACTGTTCCGCGTAGGTTTGAGCACCCTTGGTATCTAACACGATGCTGACGAGGTCGGCTTTTTCAAACGCGCGATCCAGCCCTTCATAAGATGATCCGTACTGGTAACTCGCGTACATGACGTCTTCTAAGTAGTGATTCTTGGGGAAACTCTCAGCCGTCTCAAAGTAGTAATCGACCCCATCCACTTCACCAGGACGCTTAGGCCGCGTGGTGTGGGTGATGATTCTTGGAATATCATAGTGGCTATTGAGATATTGGCTAACGGTCGTTTTGCCGGTTCCCGTAGCGCCGGTGATCACAATGACTCGCTTCATCGACAAATCCTCCATTTAATCTGTTTGCGCAGCGACTTTAGCCGCAATGTACTGATCCGCCCGCTTCATGAGGGCCTTTAAATTATCGTAGGTTAACCGATCAACAGCTTCATCAACCGCAAACCAACCGGTATCACTGATCTCAATATCTTGCTTTTCGATGGTCACATCCGCTGGTACTTCACTCACAAAGAGGTGAACTTCCTTATGGTTACCGTTTGGCAGCTCATAGTGTAATTCATCGTGGTAGTTTGTATCCAAGGTGACGTGTAACTGGGTTTCCTCGCGAATCTCGCGCAATGCCGTTTCACTTAAATCCTCGTTACCTTCAACGTGCCCCTTAGGAAACCCCCAGAAGTCACTGGTTGCACTCTTCAATAATAGGTACTCTGGTTGGTGATTCTTAACACGGTATACAACCGCTCCGCTGGCGACTTCAGTTGTCATGTGGTGGTCAGTCCTTTCAAAATTATTCGATAACGTCTATTGTAGCTTATTTTGAGTTGGTGTGCACCTTAGAGTGTAGAAAGGCTCAGCAAAATCACCGCTATCTACCCGCTTTTCATCACTCGCTATCTCACTTGACGCAATTCACTCACACAGCTAAGATAACACTAAGCATTTTTTAATCATTCTTTTATTCTTTGGAGGCATCATCTATGTCAATTAAGTCTCGTCTGTTTCGTCGTGAAAAAATCGACCGCTATCTAGAGACTGATAAGAAATTCGTCAAGACCATGTCGGCTGTCGATCTAATTTCGCTCGGTATCGGCGCCGTTATTGGGACCGGGATCTTCATTCTACCCGGGACCGTTGCGGCTACCAAAGCTGGTCCCGGCATCATCCTATCGTTTGTGATTGCTGCAATTGTTTGTTCGACCGCGGCGATGTGTTACGCGGAGTTCGCTTCGGCGTTACCCGTTGCCGGGAGTGCTTATTCTTACGGGAACCTAGTTTACGGTGAAATCATCGGCTGGATCCTCGGTTGGGCGCTAATTCTGGAGTACGTGTTAGCCGTGGCGGCGGTGTCCAGTGCTTGGGGCGCGTATTTTAAATCCTTCCTGAGCGGCTTTGGCGTCAACGTGCCATCTGCCATCGTCGGGCCGTTTGATCCCGCCCACGGGTCATACGGGAACTGGATCGCCATTGCGATCGTCTTAGTGATTGCGCTGATGTTAGGTCACGGGGTCAAATCCTCCGTTCGACTCAACAATATCATCGTATTCGTTAAGATCGGCATCATCCTGTTGTTCGTTGTTGTTGGGGCCTTCTACATCAAGCCAACCAACTGGCACCCATTCATGCCATTTGGCGGTCACGGGGTCTTCGCCGGTGCATCAGCGGTCTTCTTCGCCTACCTTGGCTTCGATGCCGTTTCAAGTTCAGCGGCTGAAGTTAAGAATCCGAAGCGCAACATGCCCATCGGGATCATCGGCACGTTGATCATCGCAACCATCTTATACGTCTTAGTCTCGATCGTCTTAACTGGGATGATCAGCTACACGAAGTTAAACGTGGCTGACCCCGTTTCCTTCGCACTGCAAGTTGTTCACCAAAATTGGGCAGCTGGCATCATCGCATTGGGCGCGCTCGCCGGGATGTTTACGATGATGGTCACCATGATCTACAGTTCGTCACGGTTAATCTACTCAATTGGGCGTGATGGTCTGTTACCAAAGTTCTTGGGTGAACTGGATCAACACGGGAGCCCAAAACACAGTTTAACAACGGTTACCATTGTGATTGCCATCATGGGTGGTTTCGTCCCACTGGATCAATTAACCAACTTGGTTAACATCGGGACGTTGATTGCCTTCCTGTTCGTCTCATTCGGGATCATCCCTCTGCGAAAGAACAAGGACATCCAAAATCACCAAGGCTTCGAAGTGCCATTCTACCCAGTCTTGCCAATCGTGTCAGGGTTGTTGTGCCTCTTGATGTTGACACAACTACAAGCTGAAACGTGGATTGCATCTGGGATTTGGTTTGTGTTTGGGTTGATTTTGTACTTCTCTTACGGGTTGAAGCATAGTCGGTTGAATAATCCGGATAATGTGGAATAGAGTGCAGAACCAGGCGGTTAGAGAGTGGAGCGTAAGGGACTCCTGCCAGAAACCCCGGTTTTTGGGGTTTGTGGTAGGAGTCCCTTACGTGCAACTCTCTGCCTGGTGGCGCACGTTTCGGCTCGAGGACAGTAACGAACCTCAATCTTACAAATACCTACGCTAAAAAGCACCACCATCATTTTCCTTAACCCGGGAAATGACGGTGGTGCTTTTTTGGTTGGTTGATTTTATCGAGTGCTACTGGCGACGCTCATTGCGCCTACTTAGTTTTCGGCGCCACTGACGCTTTTGCTTTCTACAGGTCAACTTTATGGTGCAGCCTGTCGGCACTAATTCGTCCTAACCACCGCGCCGAAACGCGCGTCGAGAAGCAGAGAGTTGCACCTAAGGGACTTCTGCCACAAGCCCCCAAGCCCGGGGCTTATGGCAGAAGTCCCTTAGGCTCCACTCTCTAACCGCTTCTCGCCACGCTCTATCCCATCCTTCAACAACAACGGCGCCAAAATCGTACTCAACACAATCACCACGATCAGCTCCGAATACAAATTAGGATGCAATAACTTCGCCTGATACCCAATTTGGGCAATAATCAGCGCCATTTCACCTCTAGACACCATCCCAGCCCCCACAATGTAGGCGCTATGGAAGTTGAATCCCAGTAATTTGGCACCCAAGCCCCCACCAATCAATTTCGATAAGATGGCGACGATCGTCATGCCCAGAATTAAACCGAGGTTCGACCAGAAATGATCGAAACGCATTTCTAAGCCGACACTGACGAAGAAAATTGGCACGAAAAAGGCGTACCCGATTGGGGCAATATTAGTTTCTACCTCTTCATGAGCATTGGTTTGCGCAACTGCGATGCCTGCAAAGAAAGCACCGATAACCGCGCTTAAGCCAGTCAGATCAGCTAAATACGCCATGCCCAGACAGATTACCAATGACATGATTGGTACCGCCTGTGGCACTGGTAAGCGCTCAAATAACTTGATCAGTACTGGCGCCACCCAGCGAATGATCACGAAAACCATCACAAAGTACGCCGCCTGTTCCGCTAAACTAATCGCTAAGTTGGGCGCGCCAGACTGACCGCTTGAGAACATGCTGACAAAGATACTCAAAATCAGCACTGCCATAATGTCATCCACCACGGCCGCCCCCAAAATCGTTGCCCCTTCTTTAGAGTTCAACTTACCAAACTCTCGCAGCACTTCGACACTGATCGATACCGAGGTTGCCGCAAACACGATGCCCCAAAAGACCGCTCGTTCAAAGCTCTGGTGCATCACGATGCCATAGATGTAAAAACAAACCATCGGCACAATCACGCCAAGGGTCGCCACGCTGATAGCGGGTTTAAAATACCGCTTCAAGAGCTTCAAATCACTCTCTAGCCCCGCCATAAACATCAAAATAATCACGCCGATTTCCGAACCGACGTGCACCAATTCACCCGGTTGCAGCCAATTCAGCAGCGCTGGCCCAAGTAAAATGCCCACCAGTAACTGGCCAATCACACTGGGAATCCCAATTCGCTGACTTAACGCCCCAGCGATGGTCGTTGCAAATAAAATTAAGGCAATTTCGCCAAGATAGGTCACGTTGCACGCTCCTTTTATAAAAGTCTCTTACTAGTCTAACATGTGACGAACACGGGTGTCGCCTCAAACGACTGCCCGCATCCGCAGATTCGGTTGACTATCACGCCACTACGCTATCTTATTCATCAGCTTTGCTTCACCTCACATCACCGCTACCAAGGACATTCTCAAAAACATTTCACCACCGCGCCACCAACAAACGGCGGTATAATAAAAGACATCAACTCGACTTAATTAGGAGGTTACCATCCGTGAAACTCAACCAATTTGCGATTCAACCCACCGACTTCACCACAAAGGTTGCTGAGTTGATTCGCCTTCACTTTGTTACCCCAGATACCGCTAGCCTGTCACCACAGGATTGCCTACACGAACTTCTCAGAAAAAGCTTTCCCGAAGCGCACACAACTAGTGCTGCTGACACCAAACTCACAACCTTGATGGCTGACCCCGAGACTGACGCTTACCAACTCGTTACGAGTCAGACCGCCATCACTGCGCAAATGGTGCTTAATTTAATCCTGCAACTCTTAGGTTTTGAAGCCGGTCGTGAATTTCAGCTCACTGATCCACAACAGTTAGCCTCAACGGTTCACTTACCAGTATTGCCTAAAACTGCACTTAGCACCGATGATCTACTGGATGCTTGGTATCAGCTACTCACTACTCGCACTACCAGCGGCCAAACGTTCCTCGACGAACTCGCTTCCCGTGGGTATTTTCAACAACTGATTCACGATGCTAGTGTGGCGAAACCACTGTTCTTTAACGGCAAAGCTCAACCGGTATTTGACACCAATCGGCTAATTCGGGAAGTGGTCTACGTTGAATCGTCACAGGATACCGATGCTGATGGCCAACGCGACCTGTTGAAGGTTGAAATTACCCGGCCAGTTGAATCTAATACGCAAACCGTCCCCGTCCTGTACACCGCATCACCCTATAATCAAGGCACCAACGATGAAGCTGGTGAGGCGCTCACCCACGACGTAAACGTGCCGCTGACCGAAAAGCCAGTTCAAGCGTCAACGTTAACGGGCGCGACTTCGCCTGAGCCAGCCATCCCTGCCCCTCGAGTTGCACAGGGCACTGCCAACGTTGCCGAAGAAACCTTTGGTAACACCTTCGACTACAGCCTCAACGACTACTTTCTCGCTCGGGGGTTCGCGGTGGTTTACGCCTCTGGCATTGGCACGAAGGATTCAGACGGCCTGCGGACAACCGGAGACGTTCAAGAGACTATTTCGACCACGGCGGTCATCGAATGGCTCAATGGCGACCGGCCGGCATTTACCAACCGCACAGACCAGATTCAAATCGATGCTTGGTGGTCTAACCGCCACGTTGCGATGACGGGTCGCTCATACCTAGGCACCCTCGCAACCGCCGCCGCAACCACCGGCGTTCCCGGCCTCAAAACAATTATCTGCGAAGCCGGCATTTCAAGCTGGTATGACTACTACCGTGAAGGCGGTCTCGTCATTGCGCCCGGTGGTTTTCCAGGTGAAGATGCGGACGTGTTAGCCGAAGAAACTTTCTCGCGCCAAAAACAGGCTGGCGATTATCACCGTATTCAAGCTAAATGGCAAACTGCTCTGGCAAAAATGACGCAGGATCAAGACCGCGTTACCGGAGATTACAACGATTTCTGGGATGCGCGTAACTACCGGAAAGACGCTGCTAACATCAAAGCAGACGTTATGATCGTTCACGGCCTCAATGACTGGAACGTCAAACCCGCCAATGCTGAAAAGCTCTGGCGCTCAATTTCTGATTTACCCATTGCTAAAAAACTCGTGCTTCACCAAGGTCCACACATCTATATCAACGATTTTCAGTCGATCGACTTCACCGATATGGTCAACCTGTGGCTCTCCCACGAGCTCTACGATTTGGACAACCACGCCGAAACGCTGTTGCCCGACGTGGTGATTCAAGATAATGCGACACCCGAAACCTGGACGGCCTTCTCGGATTGGGGTAACCCGGCTAACCCAACGCAAACGATCAAACTCGCCGACTTTCATCTGGAAAACCCATCGACGACTACTGCAACGTTTGCTGACCAGTTGCCGACCGACGTGTTCACCAACTATACCCACCACCTTGATCAATGGCAAACCGACCTGATTGCGGCCAAATCACCAATGGCACCTAACCGACTTCGGTTCACGCTACCAGCTCAAACTAGTGATTTATTGCTTGATGGTTGTCCACAACTCACACTGCGGGTTGCCGTTGACCAACCAGTTGGCCTCATTAGTTGCCAATTAATTGATCTGGGTGATTTCAAACGCCTAACTGCGCAACCCGGCACACTTGATCGCCAAGCCTACGATTTCGGCGACCATTTCCGTAAATCAGACCTCAGAGAATACCAGCTGGCTAAGCAAACCACGCCCTACCAACTCATTTCCAGAGGTCACCTGAACCTGCAAAACCGCACGCAGTTGACTCAAGTCGAGGCTATTACGCCTGGTGAATTTTACACCACCACGCTGACCCTTCAGCCGACTCACTACCGACTCACACCCGGCCATCAATTGGCGCTAATCATTTACGCCACGGATATGGCCATGACCGTTCGCGGCAATCTTGACAGTCACTACACCGTTCAACTCGACAATAGCACGCTCACCCTACCGTATTTGACGAAATAGTCGCGTTGTTTTAGAAACGTGCTATCATAGAGATTAGTTAATTTTAGAAATGAGGGATTCCACATGAAACAAGGCACCACGATCATCACACTCGATAACGGCTACCATCTCTGGACCAACACTCAGGGCGAAGGCGACATTCACTTGCTTGCGCTGCACGGTGGCCCCGGCGGTAACCACGAATACTGGGAAGATACGGCCCAACAATTAAAGAAGCAAGGCCTCAATGTCCAAGTTCACATGTACGACCAACTGGGCTCATGGTACTCTGACCAACCCGACTACAGCGATCCAGAAGTTGCAGCTAAATACCTGACTTACGACTACTTCTTGGATGAAGTCGAAGAAGTCCGTCAAAAGCTCGGCATCGACCACTTCTACCTCATCGGTCAATCATGGGGTGGCGCACTGGTTCAAATGTACGCTGCTAAATACGGCGAACACTTGAAGGGTGCCATCATTTCATCCATGGTCGATAATATCGACGAATACGTGACCCACGTCAACCAAGTGCGTGAAGAAGCCCTTCCCGCTGACGCCGTGGCTTACATGAAGGAAAAGGAAGCCGCTGGCGAATGGGACGATGCCCAATACCAGAAGTACGTTGACGTCCTCAACGCCGGCTACGTTGACCGGAAGCAACCTAAAGCAATCTCTCACTTAATTCCAACGATGTCACGTCCCGTTTACAACGCCTTCCAAGGCGACAACGAGTTCGTCATCACTGGTAAGCTGAAGGAATGGCAATTCGAAAGCCACCTCAAGGACATCAAGGTGCCAACCCTGTTGACCTTCGGCGAACACGAAACCATGCCAATCGCCACTGCCAAGCGCATGGCCACTGAAATTCCAAATGCCCGCCTCGTTACCACTCCAGAAGGCGGTCACCACCACATGATCGATAACGCCCCTGTCTACTACGACCACCTCGCAACGTTCATCCGCGACGTGGAAGCTGGTAAGGCGCTTTAATCACATTGTTACTCAAAAGGACTGCCGTTTTGTTGGCAGCCCTTTTTGTTTACGTTTGTGTCCAGCGTAAGTGTGCGGAGCGAGACGGGTTGAGAGCAGTGTGCAAGGCGACATCGGTGAAGGCGCCCGGGCCTGGCGGGTTTACCGATGTCGCCTTGCATGCAGCTCTCAGTCTCGCGCAGCACCATTCGGCGTGGTGGCCAGAAAGCGCGTGGTTGACAAATTCTTACAACTTCAGGAACCCTGGAAATAACAGTTTAAGTGGCGCCGAATTTTGTAGCCGGAGAGCGCCGATTTTTATGCGGCTTTGGCGAGCGAAGCGATGACAAATAGCCGACACCTCAATCACACCTAACACTTACGCTGGACACAAACGACAGCAAAAAAACGAGCACAACGCTCTATTCATAGAACGTTGTACTCGTCATAAGAATCGTTATTCAACGACGACCTTCATCCCTTCTGGAATGTGGGTGTAGAACCACTTCGCATCAGGAACTGATAGGCGGACGCAGCCGTGGGACTTGGCTTCTTTGCCAAGTTGGGCTGCTTCTTCCTTGTTGTAGTTACCGTATTGGTCGGTCGGCACCGTGTGGAACAAATAGATACCGTGATCCTTAAAGGACGTCCAGTATTTGGCACCTTCGCCAGATTGTTGGTTGTAGAAGAAGTCGCCCCGCTCCGCTTGGATGTGGAACGTGCCCTTTGGCGTTGAATCATTGACGCCGGTGGAAGCAAACATCGTGTAGACCGTCTTAGTCCCATCCTTGATGTAGACGCGCTGGTTCTTGATTGAAACCCGAATCCAAGGATCACTGAGTTTGCTGATTTTTGGATACGGCTTATCCTCTGATGGTTTGCGCCAGTTGATCACCGGTTGCTTTTTCTTTGATTTTTGTGCTGCGGTTTGCGTTGACTGTTTTTGCGTTTTGGTGGCCGCCTGTTCACTCGATGATGAGGTAAACATGTGATGCACGCCAAACCCAACGACTAAAAAGGTCACAACAACCACTAATACTTGCAGTACCCGCTTCATTTCAAAATCTCCAAACCTTGCTTAATTTCGGCCATTGCGACAGCCAATGACATCACTTGATTTTATCCATTGTACCATCTCAATGAAACAAATTAACCACAAGCGCATTACATTTAATAAATGTTTACTGGTTTTTAAGACTCAACTTCTCAACGTTCAGCACTTTGTCGGCCAACCCGTTATAGAAGCTCACCTCATGGCTAACCACGATGGCGTTGCCAGGGAAGCGATTAATGGCGTCCTTCAAGGCTTCCTTAGTTTCTTCATCCAAGTGGTTGGTTGGTTCGTCCAAGATCAAGAAGTTGCTTGGTTCAAATTCCATCATGGCTAACTTGACTTTGGTTTGTTCGCCACCAGAAAGTTGGCCGATTGGCTTCATGGCGTTGGCAGCGTCTAACCCACACTTAGCCAACTTGGTCCGAATCGCCTTTTGTGGCAACTTTTCGTACTTGGCTTGGATGATTTGGAGTGGTGTTTGCTGAGGATTATCCCATTCAAGGTCTTGGCTAAAGTAGCTAACCTTGGCAGATGGTGAGAAGTGGGCGGCCCCGCCCTTGGCTTCGATCAAACCTAAAATCGTCTTGATCAAGGTTGACTTACCAACCCCGTTAAACCCTTCAAAACCAACCTTTTCGCCCGTATTCACGGAGAACGTTACTGGCTTCAGCAATGGCCGGTTGTAACCAACTGAAAGTTGATCCACCACCAACGCGTTTTGCGAACCCGTATCCGCGTATGGGAAGTTGAAGTTGGCCTGAATGTTACTCGAAGGTGGATCCACCAGTTCCATGTGGGACAGTTGCTTCTCCCGAGATTTAGCTTGTTTGGACCGAGTCCCGGCCTTAAACTTCGCAATAAACTTCTGGGTCTTTTCAATCTTGACCTGTTGCTTTTCGTATTCCTTACGTTGGACTTCTTCACGTTCGGCCCGTTGCCGCATGGCTTGTTTGAAGCTTCCCCGGTATTTGATGATTTTTCCAAATGCCACGTTGATGATACAGTTCGTGACTTGGTCCAAGAAATCGTAATCATGGGAAATGATCATGGCGGCGCCGTCAAAATCGTTTAGATAATCGATCAACCAGGCGATGTGACCAACGTCCAAGTAGTTAGTCGGTTCGTCCAACAGAATGACGTCTGGGTGTTGCAGCAACAGCTTCGCCAAAATGATCTTTGACCGTTGGCCACCAGACATTTGCGCAACTTCGTGGTCGCGACCAATATCGTCTAAGCCCAGACCAGTGATGATCCGTTCAATTTCAGTTTCAATATCGTAAAAGTTGTTGGCTTCCAAAACTTCTTGAATTCGGCCAGCGCGTTCCAGTAACTTGTCATCCGCAGTCTCCGCATACTCCGTGTAGAGTTGCGTCATCCGATCGTTTTGATCGTACAGATCTTGAAACGCCGTGTGCAGAAAATCAATCAGGGTCATCCCGTCTGGAATATCGGCGTATTGGTCCAAATACCCCACGTGGATCCCCTTTTGCCAGGTGATTTGACCAGATAATGGTAACTGATCACCAGTCAGCACCTTGATCAGGGTCGACTTCCCAACCCCGTTTTGACCAACGATGCCCATGTGTTCACCCTTGTTGAGCTGAAAACTTGCATCATCGTACAGTTTTTTATCAGCAAAAGCCATACTCAGGTCTTCAACTTCTAATAACGCCATTACGTTTCCTCCTTACAGTGTTGGTGGGCCTGCAATGATGCACGCCCACTCGACAGTTGTTGCCTTTCGTTACTTCCATTTTTAGTGACCGCCTGACAGGCACGCCACTCTGATTGCTTTTCAGTAAGTTGATTGTCGTACTGAGCTGGAACCAGTCGCCAATGTAGTTGTTAACGGCATTCCCGACGTTAATGACGACTTCACTCGGATACCACTAACAAGAGCGCGGTTGATGACTGCCTACTTAACCGCAGTTCGACTAGTCACGTTAAGCAACGCAATTTGCGCCCTCTGACCAAAATAGGTCACAGGGCAGTCGTCACTTATCCGCTGGAATCAACCACACGCTCCGATTTACATCTTATTTACACTATCACTAATAAGCCATGAAAGCAACGGTAAGCCCCGGTTTGCAACACTATTGTTATCCTGACAGACGTGGTCTGCACCGTTATTTTCACCGCAGTCTCCTTTGCCTGTGGTATAATTCTTGGTTAAGACAACTCTCAAAGGATGATAAAAAATGAACATTAAAGACGTCGACAGCATCACCATCACCGTCAGCAACATTAACCAATCGATCCGCTTCTACCATGAAGTGTTCGACTTACCGATCATCAAGGATAGCACGCGCCCAGCCGTTCGCTTGGGTCATCACCGGCTGGAATTCCAAACGGCAGCTGAACCTAACACAATTGCGGCCAAAACGGTTGCGGCCGGTACTGCTGAGTTAGCGTTTGAAACCCACGATCCATTGGCCAACACCCTAGCTCATTTAACCAACTACGCCGTTGAAATCGATGACGGTCCCGTAGATTACGATGGTGCTAAGGGCCAAGCCACTGCCCTTTGGGTGCGCGACCCCGACCACAACTTAATTAAAATCATCACTTACTAACCGATTTGAGGTGACTTCGTGCTTAAATACATCAGGCGTCAAGCGCTGCGAATCATCAGCTTTATCCTGTTACTGATCGTTTACCTGATCAACTCCGCCCAGCTTCAACTGGCCACCCAGTACGCCAAAACGTCACCGGGAACCGCTGAAAAATACCTGGGGGTGATGCTGATCACCATCGCGGGCATCCTTGTCTTGTTCACCTGGCTCTATCAACGCCAATTGAACCGCAACAATCCCCGTCAGTTTGGTAAACGACCAATCACCTTTAACCGACTGATTCAACTCTGTTTACTATTCGTCGTCATGTTACTGGTTCAAATCATCTGGTCGCAATTGATCATGCATCACTTGTTACCGATGCCCACCAACCAAACGGCCGTCGAATCTTCAATCCAACAGCTTCCCTTCTGGAATAACCTTTACGGCGTGCTCGTGGCACCCGTTTTTGAAGAATTCCTCTTCCGGGGCTTCTTCTTCAACTTTTTCTTCAGTCAAAATAACCGCTGGTCAACTTTTTTTGGCGTGTTAGTGAGCGGCTTGATTTTCGGGTATTTGCATACGATGGCCTTTTCCGTCACCACCCTATTTTCCGCATCATTAGGTTGGTTACTGGCCTGGACGTACCTACACTTCAAGGATATTCGCTACAACATTGCGTTACACTTTCTGAATAACCTCTGGTCAATTTTGTAATTTTTTGAAACTTCGCGAAAAAGTCGGTTTCTAGTTTGCGGTTTATGGTGTATAATAGACCCATGATAACTACTAATGTAGTTCATCAAGCATGAAAAAGCACAACTCGTTCTTCGAACGCGTTGTGCTTTTTTATTTGCTCTGAACTTGAAAACCGCGTTAACTCAGCGGTTTATCGCTTTCATAGTCTTTGAAAAGGGCCGGCTTAGCTTGCGTGGCGACTACTAGCATGCGTTATCGTTGGCAACTGGGCCGTATACAAATCAGTCTCAATTTCAAACCGCGGCCGTTCTTTAACTTCGGTGAAGACCTTCCCGACATATTCGCCAATGATACTCAACGAGACCAGCTGAACCCCACCTAGGAACCAAATGGAGATCATCAGTGATGACCACCCAGCATTAACGTGGCCCAAGGCGTGTTGTACCAGCGTATAGGCCATCAACACGATACTCATCAACACGATTGTCATCCCCAGATACATAATCGCCCGAATCGGCGCAATTGAAAACGATGAGATACCATCGATAGCAAAATTCAGCATCTTGCGTAACGGATACTTCGATTTACCGGCGTACCGCTCCTTGCGCGCATAGTACACCTTGGCGCTGGGGTAGCCGACAAGTGGTACAACGCCTCGGAGGAAGAGGTTACGCTCGCGGTATTTTAACAACCCTTTGATGGCAACCTGCCCCAACAATCGGTAATCGGCGTGGTTGGGCACCATATCCACGCCAAATCGCTTCATCAGACCATAGAAGGCCATCGCTGTGCGCCGCTTGAACCACGTGTCGGTCTCCCGGTTATTCCGAACGCCGTAAACCACCTGCGCCCCTTTATGATATTCAGCCACCATGTCAGGGATCACGTTCACGTCATCTTGCAGGTCAGCATCGATCGTAATCGCCATATCCGTATGGTCCTGAACCACCGTTAAACCCGCAATCAGGGCGTTTTGGTGACCGAAGTTCCGACTAAACTTGATACCGGTTGCGAGTGGATTGCTGGCAGACAACTGCTGAATGCAGTCCCACGTCGTATCCTTACTGCCGTCATCTACAAACAGGATGCGACTCTGATCACTCACCTGCTGCTTCTTAATCATTGTATTTACAATCGCCGACAATTCCTTAGCCGTTTCAAAAATAACTTCCTGTTCATTAAAACATGGCACAATAATCGTCAACGTCTTTGCTTGTTCTGGCATTTCCTAAAACCCGCTTTCTAACTTCGTATCTCGAAGTTCTCTGCGCTATACCCCAGTCGCGCACTCATTTCGATCCTAGTCCAGCCAACTCCCCCGACTTGCCAGACGCAACTATCGGTCAAAATACAACCTTCGTATCGGTCCCATTATAACGTATTCGCGATGGGGACCCAATGATATTCTTAAGATTTCTTTAACTGTTGCTTGTGCCCAGCGTAAGCATTATGCTGTTCAGTTTGTGAAGTACGGTGATTTGCGTGAACTTGCGATTCCGGTAGTCAGCCAGGTTCCTGCTGTGGGGCCGGCCTGAGCCAAAGGGCGGTCTCAGGCCTCGAAGTTAAGCCTCACCAAAACCCGTGCGAGTCTTAACTTCGTCCCCGATAATTGGTAGTTGTTGGAAAATCGCCAACAACCACCAATTATCGCGACACAGCATCCACCTAGCTGACTACCTACATCTCACATTGCACAATCCGGTACTATCGTAGAACATCTCAAGTGCCTGACTGTACGGTTGGCTACAGGATTGTAACGGTCAACGTTGATTCGACAAGCGCCTAAGTTGGCGCAGGCTAAATGTCAACATAACTACGTTAAATCCACCCAAATGTGACACACGCCTGGCAAATTTTGTGCGGCACAATCGTCGATTCATTCCGGCAACTGAGCATCGACCATAATCGTTTCTGTAGCTATTGAGTTACTGTTCAACGTTGCCACCACGCAGTTTCGTCAACTTCAGCATGTAACAGTTCACAATTCTGGCTACGACAGCGCACCATGTAGCGGGAGGCGGAGGCGCGCGGAACTCAGCAGTGTCGGTATGACTTAGGCAGTCGTGCCCCGTGGGGTTCGGGGTGCGAGTGCCTTATGTCATACGCGAGACGGAGGAGATCCGGCATGGGCGGGTTTTGCCCATTCCTAGCTCCGGAGCGAGCCACTGCGTTCCAGCTCCGCATAGCGCCGGAGTCTCCCGCGGCATCCTCCCACCATACAAAACCAGAATCGTTTCACAAACGACAACAAAAAAAGACCATCCGTAAAAGACAGTCTCACAATGTATCATTCAATTAAGCTTCTAAAGCAACCCGCTTCAACTCAGCAACCCAGTTATTGTAAAGCTGAACGCTATCCTGCTGCCAAGTGTTGGCTGGAATAGCGGCAGAGAAGTAGTTCTTAGGCAGTTGAATTGGCAGGCCCTTAAGCCGGTCGCGGTGAAATTCGTTAAACAACGTGTTAGTTTCATATTCCGGGTGCCCGCTCACGTAAGTACTTGCGGTTTTGGCAGCATCTAGGACGATTGGGCCAGCTTCAGGATCACTGGCAAGGACGGTGACGTCTGGGTCATCGATTTCACCAAGGGTGGCGTGCCGTGATTGGGGCATTGAGAGTTGCTTGAAACCCTTAGTGAGTGGTGAGTCCGTCAAAATTTGGCAACGGTACACGCCGAATAATTTGGCTGACGTTGGGTGTTTCTTGATGCCGAAGTCGTAGTACAAGCCGGCTTGAGCAGCCCAGCATTCCAAAATTGAGCGACGCACGTGAGTTTCACGCCAGTCCAGGAGCTGTTCGAATTCGGACCAGTAGTCCACGCTTTCGAACGTCATTTCCTCGACTGGCGCCCCAGTGACAACCATGCCGTCAAAGGTTTGATCTTCAATGTCCGCTAAAGTGACGTAATCGCGGTTTAAATCGGCCTCTGAGGTATGTTTGCTTTGGTGGGTCGCCATCCGCGCAAAGGTCAATTCAACATCAACAGCGAGTTTTGAAAATAAACCGGCAAATTGACGTTCTGTTTCTAATTTATTTGGCATTAAGTTAACAACCAAAACCTTAACTGTTTGACCATTGTGACTGGTCGCCAACGACTGTTGTTGCTTCAAAAAGCCATTTTTCAAAATCACTGTCATCTGCATGTCCTCCTTATGCGTTTGTATGTCGACAAAAAAATCCCTAGTTGTTCTTCAACAACTAGGGACGCTTTACCGTGGTACCACCCATCTTCGCTTTAGCGAAATCGCTAAAACCTCTACGTACAATTATACGTTGCAAGGTATCGGTTGCCACCGTGGTACTAGCCGTTACGACCGTACCATTCTCTGAGATCATCTTCCCCGCGGTCAACCGCTTCTTCTCACCAACCAAAAGCTCTCTTGATGGTTCAACCTTGGGTACTCTTCTCGTCATCGACTCATAATGTTTTAATTGTATGTTAATCTATCACATTTTAACTTAACGGTCAAGCGAGTCGCCAAGACGCCTTTAGCCAATAGCATCGTTCGTGATAGATTATTTCTATCACCTTTTCATCATGACAAATACACGCAATCCCCCGTGCCCGTAGTCAACTTTAACCATTTCACTCGAGTGTTTAATTCTGCCATTCGCTGGCTTGCTGGTTAATAATTTAGATGATACCCGGTCACATTTAACCGCGCTTATTCATCGCTTCAACAAAATCGGTTGCGAGAATGGGACTTCTTGCGTATAATTGAGCTATTCACAACGGAGGAAATTCGCATGACTAAGTCAACCACTCAACTGAATACTTGGCAAAGCCGGTAATCAAACTGCTACTTCGGATGCGGTTTGAGCTCATGTTCAATACGTGTCCATGCCGGTGACTTTGTAATGCGAGTGACGCAGCATGACTAACCATGCTCGTCGCTCCGACCAAAGGCGACTTCTGCATGGAAGTCGCCTTTTTCGTTGGTTAAATTTATTTATTATAGTAAGGAGTCGAATGATTATGAAGCGACTATACGCACTTATTGCCGTCATTCTAGTCTTTCTTGGATTTGCGTTTGTTCAAGAAGGTGGCGACAACAAAACGGCTCGGGTCGGTAAACCCACCGTTGGTATTTTACAATTAATGTCTCACCCCGCGCTGGATGCGATTCATCACGGAATCTTGCACGGCCTGAAGGAAAAGGGCTACACGCCAGGTAAGGACGTTAAGATTGATTTCCAAAACGCCCAAAATGATCAGAGTAACCTAATGACCATGAGTAACCGGTTCGTGAATGAAAATGCGGACGCGGTCATCGGGATCGCCACCCCATCAGCACAAGCCTTGGCTAACGCGACTTCTAAGATTCCAATCGTGCTTGGGGCCGTTACCGATCCTAAGGGCGCTGGGTTAGTTAAAAACAATAAACGTCCCGGCCACAACATCACCGGGGTTTCCGATCAAGCACCACTGAAAGAACAACTTGGTCTGATCAAAAAGGTAATGCCAAACATGAAAACGCTGGGAATCTTCTATACTTCTAGCGATGATTCCGCCGTTGCGCAGTACAAGCAGTTCAAAGCACTTTGCGCACAGGAAAACATTACGTTAAAGGCCTATTCAATTTCGAACACCAACGACGTGGACCAAGTGTCTCAACAAATGGTCTCAGGGGTTGACGCCGTCTACGTACCAACTGATAACACGGTGGCCTCAGCCATGCAGACCTTGGTTAAAAATGCCAACGCTGCTAAGGTGCCCGTTTTCCCAGCCGTTGATACGATGGTAAAGAGCGGTGGTTTGGCTACTTACAGTATCAATCAATATAAACTTGGTGTGATCACCGGTGAAATGACCGCTGATATCTTAGATGGTAAGAAACCAGCTACCACCCCAATTCACTACATCAAACATGGGGACCTGATCCTCAACCAACAAGAAGCTAAAAAACTGGGTATTACCTTCCCTGCTTCACTCGTGAAGGAAGCCCAACAGAAGGGAGAAATCATTAAATGAGTATTGGATTAGGCGTTTCCGCTATCGGGCAAGGCTTGTTGTGGGCAACCCTTGGTCTGGGCCTGTTTTTAACCTTTAGAATTTTAGATTTCCCCGATATGACCGTTGAAGGCACTTTCCCAATGGGGGCTGCAACCTGTGTGGCTGCCATTAATCACGGCATTAACCCATTCTGGGCAACCATCATGGCCATTGGCGTTGGGATGCTGTGTGGACTTGCCACCGGCCTACTGTACACCAAGGGGAAAATTCCGATTCTGTTAGCCGGAATCTTAGTCATGACCGCCGCCTACTCGATCAATTTACGGATCATGGGTCGGTCAAACTTAACTCTGTTGGATAAGCCAACCTTGTTGAAGGGCGCATTCCTCCAGTCATTGCCAATGTATTTTGACAGTGTTGTCCTCGGAATGATCGTCATTGCGCTACTGACATTAGTGTTGATCTACTTCCTGCAAACCGACCTTGGTCAAGCGTTCATCGCCACCGGTGATAACGAAAAGATGGCCCGGTCACTCGGGATCAAAACCGATAACATGAAGATCATGGGCCTGATGGTTTCTAACGGGGTCATTGGCCTCGGGGGTGCCTTAGTTGCCCAAAACGACGGTTATGCCGACGTTAACATGGGGATTGGGGTCATCGTTATCGCGCTGGCATCGATCATCATTGGCGAAGTCGCATTTGGCGAACTAACCATGAACCAACGTTTGGTTGCTGTGACCTTAGGCTCGATTCTCTACCGGTTCGTGTTACTGGTCGTCTTGCGTCTCGGCTTCAACACCAACGACTTGAAGCTCTTCTCGTCAGTGGTCTTGGCCCTATGCATGATGGTGCCAGTCTTCCGCAACGTCTTCAACCTCAAACACGTCATCAAACGGGGGGTATCGATCGATGAGTAAGCCAATTTTAGAACTCAAACACGTTGTCACTAAGGTGAACCGCAACACCCCTGAAGAAATCACGTTGCTGAAGGACTTAAACCTAACCATCAACGAAGGCGACTTCATTACGGTGTTAGGGTCAAACGGGGCTGGTAAATCCACCCTGTTCAACACCATCGCCGGTAACCTACCCGCCGATTCAGGCGATATCTTACTGCGTGGCAAATCCATCGTTCACGAATCAGAAGAAAAGCGCACGCGCTTCTTAAGCCGGGTCTTCCAAGATCCTAAGTTGGGGACGGCCCCACGGATGACCGTTGCCGAAAACTTGTTGCTAGCAACTAAGCGTGGCGAAAAACGACACTTGATGCCCCGCCACCTCAAGCAATCCATGGCGGAATTCGAAGAACTCACTGCGGGTATGGGCAACGGCTTAAACGAGCGGTTAAACACCCCTACCGGCAACCTTTCCGGTGGTCAACGCCAAGCCTTAAGTTTCCTGATGGCAACGTTGCGCCGGCCAGATATTCTCTTACTGGACGAACACACCGCCGCCTTGGATCCCAAAACGTCACAACAACTGATGACGACCACTAACGAACGCATCATCGACCAAAAGCTAACCTGCTTGATGATCACCCACCATTTGGATGATGCCATCACTTATGGTAACCGGTTGATCGTAATTGGCGATGGCCGCATTACTTACGACGTTGCTGGCGAAGAGAAGCAACGTTTGACTAAGGAACAGCTTTACGGGTTCTTTTCAGATTTGAAGGAATAGATTGTTAAACTAGCTAATTAATAAACGGGACACGATTAGGTTAAAAAATCGTGTCCCGTTTTTTGCTTTCGTTTGTGTCCGGCGTGAGTGTTGGGTGTATGGTGAATGTCGGCTGTTTGTCGTCGCTTCGCTCGCCAAAGCCGCATAAAAATCAGCGCTCTCAGGCTACAAAATTCGGCGCCACTTAAACTGTCATTTCTAGGGTTCCTGACATTGCAGGGACTTGTCAACCACGCGCTTTCTGGCCACCACGCCGAATGGTGCTGCGCGAGACTGAGAGCTGCATGCAAGGCGACAAAAAAAGCACCATCACAACTATCAGTCAGTCGTAACGATGCCGTCAAATCATTTCTGTTCGTAAAGTTTAATCAAGCCTTGCGTACCATCATCGCCCAAGCCCTTATCATCCACCATTGTCTGATAAAGTTGCTTAGCCAGTTTAGTAGCGGGTAAGTCAAGATCCATCCGTTCCGCTTCGTCCAATGCGATTCGGAGATCTTTGAGGAAGTGCTTTGCGAAGAAGCCTGGGGTGTAATCACCCTTTAGAATCCGTGGCACGTAGTTGTCCATACTCCAGTTATCAGCGCCACCGCTACTTAACGTGGTCAACACGTCAGTCAATGGTAAATCAGCTGCCTTCGCATAAACCAACATTTCAGTCAAGCCGGTCATAGTCCCAGCAATCATAATCTGGTTCGCCATCTTCGTATGCTGGCCCTTCCCCGGCCCGCCGAAAAGGTGGATCTGTTTACCCATGAGTTCAAACAGTGGCTTTACCCGGTCAAAACTGGCTTGGTCACCACCGACCATGACGGTCAACGTGGCGTTCTTTGCGCCAATATCACCACCAGAAACCGGAGCGTCCAATGCAGTTGCGCCAAGTTGCTTAGCGACAACGGCGATTTTTTCCGCTAACGATGGTGTACTCGTAGTCATATCTACTACGATTTTGCCAGTCGTTATTTCCCGGAAAATACCCTTGTCACCGAAATAAATTTCCTCCACATCAGCAGGATAGCCCACCATGGAGAACGTAATTTCAGCAAATTTAGCCACTTCTGCCGGCGTTGCCAACCAAGTTGCGCCGTTAGCAACCAACTGATCCGTCTTCGCCTTAGTGCGATTATACACCGCAACCTCGTGACCAGCATCCAATAAATGCTGAGCGATTGCGGCACCCATGACACCCGTTCCAATAAACCCGATTTTCATTTCGAACAGCCTCCTGACTTATTCAGCGGCAAGTTTGCGGTCAAGGTACGCCGCTAACTTTTCCTTTGGATACAAGCCGGTTACCTTTTCAACGGCCTTGCCATCCCGGAATAACACTAAGCTGGGAATACTCATGACCTTGTAGTTCATTGCGAGGTCTTGGTTATCCTCAACGTTGAGTTTGCCAAATTTGATCCGATCGCCGTAGTCGTCTTCCAACTGTTCAAGGACCGGATCCATCATTTTACAAGGCGCACACCAAGAAGCCCAAAAATCAACCAACACTAGCCCGTCCTGGGTCTCGGTCGCTAAATTATCCTTTGTGATCGTCGTTGCCATTCGTTATCGCCTTACCCTTTCGTGCTTTTTTAGTGTAGTGGATCACCAGCGTGACGATAATGGCACCCAATACGATGAGGCCAAAAATCGCCGCCGGAATTTCAATATCGATCATCGGAATACTTAAAAATAGTTTGATGGCAATCAACGCAATCAACGCGTAGGCCATCGGTTCCAATTCTGGAATGATGCGCATAAGTTTCATGATCATTTCAGCGATTCCACGCATTGCGAGGATCCCAATCATCCCACCAATCAGGACGATTACGGGGTTCGCTGAAACCGCTAATGACGCCAACACCGAGTCGATTGAGAAGATGATATCCATCAACTCAATCTGAATCACCACCGACCAAAATATCGGAATGACCCGTTTCTTCTCAGTGACCAGTTTCCGAGTGTGCTTAACCCGGGTTTTTGAGAAATACTGAAAGGTTAAAAACAGCAGGTACAGCGCGCCAAGCACCTTGATTTCCCAAAAATGAATCAAGTAAGTCCCAATCCCAATAATTAAAAAGCGGAAAATATAAGCGCCCCAAATCCCGTAAAACAGGGACTTTTCGCGCAATTCTTTAGTGGGCAACGCTTGCGTCTGCGCCGCTAACACCACCGCATTATCTACTGAGAGTAAACACTCGATCAACACCAGCGAAAAAATAATCAGCCAATCACTACCAGACGTGACGACCGTTGCCCAGTTATGACCATCAAAAAAGGGACCATAAAGTTTCCCGATTAAGTCGAACAATCTTCTACCATCTCTCCAATCTCTTGTGTCTCTAAGCTAGTTACATCATACAGATTTGGCGGGGAGATGACAAGTGATGCGTGCGTAGGAATGGGGAATTTTATGGAATGGCGTTAGGTTGTGGAAATGTGGGGGATTGATGCTGAAACGGGCTGTGTAAAGATAAGAGTTGCTTATCAGGCCGTTCAGGTCATACTGGTCAAAATCAGGAAGACTTTTTACTACTTCTGAGTGCTTTCGGCGACGCTCATTGCTGCTACTTATTTTCGGCGCCACTGGCTTTAGTTGGCGCTAACCGTTAACCTTTTGAAGCCTGTTAACGTAACCACCTTGATTAGCCTGCGCCGAAATGAGCGAAACAAAACTGAGCCTTGCATATAAGGGCACCTAAGCAGTACTGGCCACAGACCGGGAAGGCTTTTTACTACCTTTGCGTGCTTGCGGCGGCGCTCATTGCTGCTACTTATTTTCGGCGCCACTTGGGCTTTAGTTGGCGCTAATCGATGACATTTTGAAGTTTGTTGACGTTACCACCTTAATTAGCCTGCGCCGAAATGAGCGAAACAAAACTGAGAGTTGCATATAAGGGCACCTAAGCAGTACTGGCCAAAGTCCGGCCAGTACTGCTTAGGTGCCCTTATACTCCACTCTCAAAGCGTTTTGTTTCGCTCTCTATTCATCAAACCTAGCCAAATTATACCCACTAATCACATTAATCAACTTATCAGCATAATTCGGATCCGTCGCATAACCATTCGTCTGGAGGTACTTTGCCGCCGTTCGGTAGTTTGTCGTGCCGCTTGGTAGGAACTGCTGGCTCACTACCGCATCGTGGTCTAAGATGGCCGCTGCCAGACTTGGATATACCCGGAAGTAGGCGTTGATTGTGACCTCCTTACCGTTGACGTATTCCTTGGTTGGAAACAGCTTGGTGTTGCCATTATAGCTGCCCTTCATGCCAAACGGATTATCCGCCTGTTGGAACAGTTGCGACTGGCCCCAGTTGGATTCAATGATGGCCTGTGCCACTACGATGCTTGGGAGTACCTGGTGATTTTTCTTGTACACCTGCATCGCTGGCTTGGCCATTTTATAGATAAATTTACGTTGTCGTTTTTGTTCGGGACTTAGCGTTTCAGTCTGGGTGGTCGTCTGAGTTGACTGATGGTCAAATACTCGGTTCATCAAGTATTTGCCACCGAAACCGCCACCAATCACTAATAGCACCAACACAAAAATAAGCGTTGCCGTCCCCTGTTGATTCGACTTTTTTCGTCGCCGTTTTTTGGCCACTTTGGTTAACTCCTCATCATTCGGTTTTCTAGATTAGGTGCCTTTAATTGCACCATCAGACACTTCACCTCATAGTTTACCGAATTTGAGGATAATAGGCAAAATATGGCGTGACAACTTAGCAAATTCTTACGGACAACCCTAAGCTAACGTTTCCGTATGCAACTGATCCCCAGTCCCGTAAAAATGCGGTTCCGTCCAGTCTAACATCTCATCCGTCAGCTGTAACTTCAACAAGCCCAGCCGGTTATACGGCTCGTAGTAGTACGTCCGCGTTTCCAAGCTCACTGCTGACCGGTAAACAGTGTAGGTGTGTTGATAATCAGTGCTCTTGGGTACGCTGACACTGTTCAATAAATGCCAGACGCTCACGACTGCTTCATCCTCGTTGGCGGGTTGGTCAACGCGTTCCTTGTAGTAGGCCGCTCGGATAAATCGAGACCCTGGGGTATATGACCCCAACGGCACCTTCTTACCCGAAAAACTCCCGGTACTGACCCGGGGTGTATTTAACGGCACCTGCCCCGCTTTAAAGGCTTCGGTCAGCGTCATGTAGTTGTCGAGTTGCCGAATCTGACGTTTAAAATCAAACGCATTGGTCAAAATACCGAGTGGGTTTTCAATCATTTTTAAGGGTTGGTGCGACGTTTCGATGGCCACAATGCGCCCAGTTGGATCCGTGGCAACGAAATGCAATTCTGGATAGCCGTACTGGTGCACCGCGTTTTCACCACTCATCATCTGTAGTTCTGGCAGGTGTGCTTCGATCTCGGCAACTGATTTAAAGTTGCCTAACAGATAGAATGGCAATTCAAACGGGGCTAACGAAGTGCGGTTCGGATCGGCAATCTGGTCAAACAAGGCGCCATTCGTAAAGGTCAGTTTCTGCACACTTAACCCATACTCGTTTACACCATCCGAAATATCAATTTCATCGTCGTGCGCCCCGCCACTACCGATCATGGCATAACGGTTATGGTATTGGTGATCGTCAAAAACGGACCGCCAAGCGTGGTTTCTTGGCACAAACACCGGTGCCGCACCCAAAGCGTGCCAATCCATGGTCCGCCCAAGCACATGACTGCCATCTAACGCAATTTGGTAAATACTGGTACACATAGCTAAGACTCCTTTGACTGCAAGGCCTTCAACGTCTGTTCAAATTGAGCGTCAATTCGCCGTTGAACCTTATCGGGAATTCCCGCGGCGTTTGGATGTTGACGTAGTTCCGGTTCTGCCACCTTCAGGTACGTAAACATCACTTCGCTGACATCTAGGTGATACTGAGTTGCTAACTTCAGCGCGGTCGCAAACCGTTGATCGGTATTTAACGCCGCATAGGGACTTTGGTACGATGATGACATAGTCAAACATCCTTTCTTAATCATAACTCGTTCGGTCACTTTCGACCGACTGCAATCATTAACTATACCCAACTTTGGGGCATATTGACACTAATGTGATTCGTCACTGGCATACCCGGTCCAAATTTAATCTAAAAAAGCGTGAAATCACCCGCTATGATTGAAAAAGCTATGTTAAAATAGAGGAATATATCTGTGCGCCGAATTTTGGTGACGTTTTAAGGGAGATTTTATGCAATGAGAGAGCGGATACGCAGTTTACACGAAAACCGAATCTTTTCATTGTTGGTTTGGCTAATTGCGATTTTTGTCGCAATTGTGATGATGCCAAATACAACGAGTTTGATTCAAGAATACGGCCAGCCTCAGCTGTCGAATACTAGTCAGCCAATGGTGTCTCGAGCGATTCAAAACAACTGGGGACGCAACATTTCCGGTACATACAACGTGACGGCTGTCTTCAACAACCCCAGCGGTAAACTGACCACCGCTCAACAGTTAAGTATCGATAAAACTGTTCAACGGTTAACTGATAAGGAGAAGTTGTACGGGATTAAGTCGATTCAGACTTTAGAAACGAACCCAACGGCCAAGAGCCAGTTCTATTCTAAAGATCAATCGACTGAGATCGTGCAACTGGCATTAGATCGCAACCAGGGCGATTTACGGGTCTTAACCCAACAACTCCAGAATCAGGTTAAGACGAACGGACTTAACACCTACGTCACGAGTCCAGAAATTATCAACGATGCCTCAAACGAAAAGATTAGTCAGGCAACGAATATCGCCACCATCGTTGGCTTTATTTTAAGCCTATTGATCATCGGGATCATCTTTAAGTCCCTGATTGCCCCACTGATCTCCACCCTGTCGATGTTGATGATGTACGCCGTTTCCATGGGCTTAGTTAACAACCTCGTCACCCGAGCAAACTTCCCGTACTCCGAGTACATGCCATTATTAATGCTGATGCTAACCTTGATTCTTGGTACGCTTGGTCACTTCTACTTATTTAGAGCCTTCAAGCAACACCTTGAAGCTGGCGATTCACCTCGGGAAGCAACAACCGCAAGTATCCGTGATAACCGGTACTTCCTCGGGATGATTTGTCTCATCCTTACCCTGATTTTTGCGGGCTTCTGGTTATTCAAATTCTCGACGTTGCGCGCCATGTCCGGTCTCGCCATTGTCACGATCATTACGGTTCTTGGCAGTCTGACCATTGCACCGATTTTCTTATCACTACTCGGCGAACGCTTCTTCTGGCCAGCAGTTGATAACAGCGCATCTGAACACCAACTTTGGAACCGCCTTGGCCGTTTCGGTCTCTGGCAACCATTCGTTGCGATCATTGCTGTGCTGTACATCGTTGGGCCATTTGCATTTGTGTACCGCAACAACTTGAACTTCTCGGCAGCCAAAACGGTGCCAGCGAATAACCAAGCCGTTACCGGGATGCGCGTGCTTAACGCCCACTTTGGTGAAGGCACCGCAACCCCCGTCACCATTTACGTTCAAAGTACTGATCGGGTCGATAACGAACGCGCCCTACTGCAACTGGATAACTTAACCACTAAGTTACAATCCATGTCAGGCGTTGCCAGCGTCACCTCATTGACTCAGCCTAACGGGCAACCAATCAACGAGTACTACGTGAACAACCAACTCAACAACATGAACATGAGTTTAAAGGGTGCTACGGATCAACTCAGCACCATCCAAACTGAATTAAAGAGTAACCGCAGTGATTTAAGTGCCGTTAAATTAGCCGAAGAAGCTGATAAGATCGATACGTTAGTCAGCCGGGCTGACCAGTTATCCTCTGATACCAGCACGGTTGAGTCACAGGTTTCTCAAATTGCGGGTCGGGCTAGCGTTTCACAACAATCCACGGCTTCCGCTAAGGTTCGTCGTTACCAACGGTTGTTAAGCCTGATCAACACGCAATTGCAGACCGTTTCCTCAAACATGCGCGCTTTGGGTAACCAAGTCAGCACATCACAGTCCGAAACGTCCAGCGTTCAAAGCAACGTTTCCGGCTATGCAACTCAGTTATCCGCAATCGAAACTAGTTTGAAGAAGTCCAGCACGAGTCTGGGTGGCTTGATCAAATCCTATACGGACATCTACAGTTATTTGACCGCCTTACAAGCTTCCGATGCAGCGAAGGTTTACTACATCACGCCAGAACAACTGACCAGCATGCAGTTCCAACAATCACTGTTATCAAACACCAGCCAAAACTACAAGACCACCAAGTTAACGGTTTACCTCACCGATTCAGCGGCTGCTAAGAACCCTTCAGCAACCCTTGAACACTTACAACAAGAGGTGAATACGCAACTTCAAGGTACTTCATTAGCTGGCGCAACCATCGCTTACACGGGTCAACCCGTTGTTCAAGATACGATTCGTCAGTCCATCAAGGATAATGCGATTGGCTTAACCGCCCTCATCGTTGGCGTTTTGCTGTTCATGGTTGCCTTAATCAGCCGTTCCGTTCTCCAACCACTCTACTGGTTGATGGCTTACGGCCTGTCATTTGGCGCTAGTTTCCAATTAGCGCAACTCACCAACCACTTCATGACTGGTGACGCCGACTTCAACTGGCAAGTGCCACTGATTGCGTTCGTGCCCGTTATTGTTTTAGGCACCTACCAATTAGTCGAACTTGGGCTAAGCTACCGGTTTAACGACGAACCAATGCTTGACTGGTTATTACCAGGCATCACTGCCCTTGGGCAAACCGTTCGTCATTACCTGTTTGCAATCCTAGTCCTCTGCTTGGTTCTCTTTACCACCGGGTTTAACCCACTGACCCAAGCCGGCTTAATCGTTGGCTTCACCGCCATCATCTTCAACTTGATCCTCCCAATCATCGTCACCGCAGTTGGTAAACTCACCATTACCTTACCAGCTAAGAAACCGCGTCAATCACATCATTTACTGAAGCGGCGCTCGAAGAAGGATCCTGAAGCATAGTTAATCATTGCTTAACACCAAAACGACAGCTAACTTTTATGTTGGCTGTCGTTTTTTGTTGTCGTTTGTGTCTAGCGTAAGCATTTTTCTGTTTAGTTTGTGAAGTGAGATTTGCGTAAACGGTCGATTCCGGTAAGCGGCTAGGTTAGCTGCGCTGGCCGGCCTGAGCCAAAGAGCGGTCTCAGCCCTCGAATCTAAGCCTCGCCAAAACCCGCGCGAGTCTTAGATTCGTCCCCGATAATTGGCGGTTGT
>NZ_BAABMI010000065.1:0-26734 GCF_054785195.1 Secundilactobacillus muriivasis
TTCATGGTTGGCACATTTCAAATAATTAGACTTAATATCCTAATTATTTGAAATTGGGGCTTGCTTATAGTAGAAAACGTGCGAAAACACGCAGGTCCCGGCCATATAAGGGCAAGGGCCCCTGCGAACTCCAAAAACCGGAGTTCACAGGGGCCCTTGCCCTTATATTCTGGGACCTAAACGCGTATTTTCGCACTCTACATCATATCAAACAAACTCAACTGATTCTCATCCGGTAACCCTTCAAGAACCCCATTGTCCGTCATGAATTCGATCAATGTCTTAGATACTTTCCCACGTTTAGCCAAATCTTCTTTTGACAGGAATGGCTTGTCTTCACGCGCGGCCACGATTTGCTTGGCCACGTTCAAACCTAAACCTGGTGCTGAGTTGAACGGTGCGATCAACGTATCGCCATCGATCAGCCATTCATTGGCAACTGATTTTTCAATGTCGATCATCTTAAACTTAAAGCCCCGTTCCAGCATTTCGTTCGCCAATTCCAAAACCGTTAACAGGTTCTTTTCCTTGGTTGACGCGTCCATTCCTTCGTCGTTGATTTCCTTCATCTTCGCCTTAACCGATTCCTTACCACGTGACATGGCAACGACATCAAAGTCTTCAGCTCGAACTGAGAAATACGCGGCGTAGTAAACCATTGGGAAGTAAACCTTAAAGTACGCTACCCGCAGCGCCATCAAAATGTAAGCTGCCGCATGGGCCCGTGGGAACATGTACTTGATCTTCAAACAAGAATCAATGTACCAATCCGGCACTTCGGCTTCCTTCATTTTATCCTGCCACTCGTCTGGAATCCCACGGCCCTTCCGCACGTGTTCCATGATTTGGAAGGCAATTTCGGAATCCATGCCCCAGTGGATCAAGTCGGTCATGATGTTATCACGGCAACCAATCACGTTAGCAATCGTAGCAGTCCCGTTCTTGATCAACTCTTCGGCGTTACCTAACCACACATCAGTCCCGTGAGATAGGCCGGAAATTTGGAGCAGTTCCGAATAGTTACTTGGGTGGGTTTCTTCCAACATGCCTCGAACAAACCGCGTCCCAAATTCAGGCACACCAAGCGTCCCGGTCTTTGATTGAATCTGTTCCGGCGTCACGTTCAGCGACTCCGTTCCGGAAAACAGCGCCATGACCCCCGGATCATCCATTGGAATCGTCTGGGGATCGATTCCGCTCAAATCTTGGAGCATCCGGATCATCGTGGGATCATCATGTCCCAGAATATCGATCTTCAAGATGTTGTCATGGATCGAGTGGAAATCGAAGTGGGTCGTTTGCCAAGCGGCATTTTGATCATCAGCTGGATACTGGATCGGCGTAAAATCGTAAATCTCCATATAGTCGGGCACAACAATGATCCCCGCCGGATGTTGGCCAGTGGTCCGCTTAACACCGGTAGCGCCTTTAGCCAGCCGGTCAATTTCGGCATTACGGAAGTTTGATTCCGTATCCCGTTCGTAGGCCTTCACGTACCCGTACGCAGTTTTATCCGCCACGGTACCAATCGTTCCGGCTCGGTACACGTTCTTTTCACCAAACAACACCTTGGTGTAATTGTGGGCGATTGGTTGGTAGTCCCCTGAGAAGTTCAAATCAATATCGGGCACCTTGTTTCCAGTAAAGCCCAAGAACGTTTCGAACGGAATATCGTGACCGTCACCAATCATCAGCGTGCCACACTCTGGACAGTTCTTTTCGGGAAGGTCAAATCCAGAGCTATATTCACCCTTCGTAAAGAACTCTGAGTGCTGACAGTTTGGACACCGGTAATGTGGTGGCAGCGGATTCACTTCGGTAATCCCGGTCATCGTTGCCACTAAACTAGAACCAACGGACCCCCGAGACCCAACCAAGTACCCGTCTTTGTTACTCTTGTGCACTAACCGTTGCGCAATCAGGTAGATCACGGAGAACCCGTTCCCAATGATACTCTTGAGTTCTCGATCCAATCGGTGTTGCACGATCTCTGGTAACGGATCACCGTACCACTCGTGAGCGGTGTTGATCGTCCGTTCCCGGATTTCGTCTTCGGCACCTTCCATTCGCGGCGTGTACAGCTTATCCTTCAGTGGATGGACTTCTTCAATCTTGTCCGCAATCAGGTGTGTATTGGTGACCACTAATTTTTTAGCTGTTTCAGCCCCCAAAAAGTCGTAATCAGCCAATAGTTCATCAGTGGTTCTAAAATGCACGTCTGGTAATTCCTGACGGTTCAACGGGTTAGCCCCACCTTGCGAATGAATCAAGATTTTACGATAAATTGAATCGTGTTCATCCAAGTAGTGGGTGTCACCAGTGACGACGACTGGTTTATCCAAATCATCGCCTAATTTAACCATATTGGCTAAGATTTCTTGCAGGTTTTTCTTGTTTTGAATCAAACCGCTGTCGATCAATGGTTTGTAGGCCGCCGTTGGTTGTACTTCCAGATAATCGAAGAACTTGGCCTTTTGACGCGCCTCAGCATAACCCTTTTGCATCATCGCGGTAAATACTTCACCGGAATCACACGCTGAGCCGATCAAGAGTCCTTCGCGGTATTTTTCCAACAAGCTCCGTGGTACCCGTGGTACCCGGTAGAAATACTTGACGTTGGACATCGACACCAGCTTAAACAGATTCTTCAACCCTTCTTGCGTCTGCGCCAAAATGATGGCGTGAGATGGCCGAGCGTGCTTATAAGCATCGTTATCGCTCATATGATCATTCAGCTGGTCATGATACTGAATCTGATAGCGTTCCTCAGCATCCTTCAAAAAAATGTAGTTCAAATGGCCGGTTGATTCCGCATCATAAACCGCCCGGTGATGGTGTTCCAAGGCCACGTGGAACTTCTTGGCCAACGTATTTAACCGGTACCCTTTCAACGTTGGGTACAAGAACCGCGCCAACGTCAAGGTATCAATAATCGGATTCGACACTTCTGGTAGGTCATAACGCCGATAACCAGCGTTCATGAACCCAATATCAAACGTCACGTTATGCCCAACGATAATCGCGTCACCGTAAAAGTCCCGGAACAGTTCAAAGACTTCCTTTTCGGACTTCGAACCGCGCACCATATCATCCGTAATACTCGTCAATTCAGTTGTTTGATCTGATAGGTGGAAGCCAGGATCAATGAATTCCTCGAATTGATCAATGACTTCCTTCCCCTGCATCTTCACCGCTGAAAGTTCAATTACTCGGTCATAGATTGCGGACAACCCAGTCGTTTCAACGTCAAAGATCACGTAGGTGGCACCCTCCAATTGACGATGCTCACTGTTATACCCAATTGGCACACCGTCATCAACGAGGTTGGCTTCAACCCCATAAATGATTTTCACATCGTTTTTTTGACCAGCAGCGAATGCTTCCGGGAAGCCCTGAACGCCGGCGTGATCAGTGATGGCAATTGCATCTTGGCCCCACTTTTTAGCCCGTTTCACGTAATCAGTGATTGAATTGGTGGCATCCATGGTACTCATTGAGGTGTGTAAATGCAGTTCAACCCGTTTCTCGCCTTCAGGAGCCGTATCTTGACGCGTTTGAACTTTAATCTGGTTGATATCATAAGCGTTCAGCACGAGATCCCGCATAAAGTTATCCTCTTGGACACTCCCACGAACCTTGATCCAATCGCCTTCATTCAACCCATCGAATTGCGCTTCATCGCCATCATCCCGAGAGAACTTTTTAACCACGATTGATGAGGTATAGTCGGTGATTTCAAGAATCATCAGCTTTCGGCCAGACCGTAAGTCCCGAATTTCTTTACTGAAGACGTACCCTTGAACGATAACGGACTTTTCCTCTTCTTCAATGGCGATCAACTGCATCACATCATTGTCGTCTTTAATCTTCCGACCAATGACAGTTGGGCCATTCGGAATGGCTTTACCGCCCTGTTTTTCACGTTTTTCGTTGGCAACTTTCAAGGCCGCAACCGCTTTTTGAGCCATTTCAGCATCGTGTTGGGCCTTTTGTTGCTTGAATTCATTAATTTTTTGCTGTGAAGCCGATTCATCAACCATGGTGTGAATCGAAAACTTCGGAAAACCATACGTGGTGTACTGGTTTTCGATTGGTCCCAGTGCTTGATTCACCAAAAAGTTTTTAACGACCTCGTTTTCGGCCATAAAAATAACCCGGTCATCCTCTAAGCGTGGAACTTGATCCCGACAGAGTTCTTGAACCAATGGTGAGTTCAAGCCACTGTGTTGCACGACCCAGTTCCAATAATCACCAATCAGACGATTGCTTAGTTCCGATTGTACCGTCTCAATTTCAAAATCAACTTGCGCAATGGCCTGAAAGGCATTGTGTAGTTGTCCCTGAAACGTTAAAAACGTTTGAAATGGCAAAATTGCCGGCAACTTAAACTTAAAGTGCCACCGCTTAGACTGGGCGTGAACCGTTAATTGTTCAAGCTCAGCGCCTTGGAACACAGACTGATCGGTGTCACCCGGCAGCTGCAACTGTGTCAATAATTTTTCAAATAATTGCTGGTGATCTAACGCCACACCAAGTTGCCCCCTTCATTGTTGGTCGACTCAATTAAACTCAATTGCGTTGACCATCACACACTAACCGGCATCACTGTCGGTTAACGTGCAACGCCTAAAGTCTCTAAAATGGGCCCGAGACAAAACAATTGTTTTGTTTTCGGACCCATCTCAAACTTACTTATCAATCAAATTGTAACGATCCCCTAGGCATTCGCTTCGGTTTCGTTATCAGAACCCTTTAATAAAATTGCAACCGTGTTTTGAACTTCGTCAACCTTGACTTCAACGGTTTCACCAGTCTTACGGATCTTAATTTCAACGATCCCATCGGCAGCCTTCTTACCAACCGTGATTCGAACTGGTAACCCAATCAAATCAGAATCAGCAAACTTAACACCGGCGCGTTCTTTACGGTCATCTAGTAAGACCTTGTAACCCGCAGCAGTTAACTGTTCATCAAGTTGATCTGCAACAGCGACTTGTGTGTCATCCTTCGTGTTCACTGGGATCACGTGCAAGTCAAATGGTGCGATGGCTTGTGGCCAAACCAGACCATTTTCATCGGCTTGTTGTTCGGCAATTGCAGACAATAACCGGCTAACCCCGATGCCGTATGAGCCCATGATCACTGGGACACTCCGACCATTTTCGTCAAGGACCTTCGCATCCAGAGATTCCGAATAACGAGTTCCCAGCTTAAAGATGTGACCGATTTCGATCCCACGGGTAAATTGCAATGTCCCGGTACCGTCTGGCGATACATCACCTTCTTGAACCGTCCGCAAGTCAACGAAGGCGTTCACGTTGAAATCACGTTCAGCGTTGACGTTGATGTAATGGAAGCCATCTTCGTTCGCACCACAAACGGCGTTGACCATATCTTGAACGTATTGGTCAGCTAAGATCGTGACGTCATCACTAACACCAACTGGTCCTAAGGCGCCAAATGATGCACCAAGGTATTTAACAGCTTCGTCATTGGTTGCTGGGGCCAAGAAATCTGCTGACAAGTAGTTCTTCAACTTCACTTCGTTTAATTCGTGGTCGCCACGAACTAAGGCCAAAACAGGCTTTTCGTCCGCAATGTACAGTAAGCTCTTGATCAGCTTAGTGGCATCGATGTCCAACTTTTCTGAAACGGCATCAATGGTCTTGGCGTCACCAGTTGCCACTTTTTCAAGGTCAGCTTGAGCGGCGTGCGATTTCTTTGGCACGTACAAGCTCGTTGCCATTTCCAAGTTAGCAGCGTAATCTGAGGCGTCTGAGTAAACAATGGTATCTTCACCAACGGGCGCAATCGCAGAGAATTCCTTCGAATCCTTACCACCCATGGCACCAGCGTCACCAATAATCGTCCGGTAGTTCAAACCAATCCGATCAAAGACGTTGCGGTAAGCAGATTCCATCTTTCGGTAAACGTCATCTAGATCATCATAGTTCGTTGAGAATGAATAAGCATCCTTCATCACGAATTCCCGACCACGTAACAACCCGTAGCGGGGCCGTTCTTCATCCCGATACTTCGCTTGAATCTGATACAAGGTCAATGGTAACTTCTTGTATGATTTGATGTTATCGCGAATCAACGTTGTAAAGGTTTCTTCGTGGGTTGGGCCCAAGATAAAGTCCGTATCATGACGGTTCTTGAACTTGAACAAAGTTGGCCCGTAAGTATCATACCGGCCTGAATCCTTCCAAAGTTGAGCTGGAAGAACGGCTGGGACGACCATTTCAACGGCGTCAATTTTTTCCATTTCTTCACGAATAATCGTTTCAATGTTGGTTAACACCCGAAAAGCCAGTGGTAAGTAAGCGTACATGCCGGCAGTCACCTGACGAATGTAGCCACCACGGAGCATCATTTTGTGACTTAACGCTTCGGCGTCACTTGGAACCTCTTTCAACGTGGGAATAAGCATCTTTGATTGTTTCATTCTCGATAAAACTCCTTTAGTTTACTTATTTTATAAAGTATCGTTCGATATCATTCCATGTCACTAGTAACATTAAGACTACCAAAAAGACGACCCCAACTAAGGTAATGGCAGTTTCAACGTTTTCTGACAATGGCTTGCGTCGAATACCTTCAATCACATTAAGTAATATTTTACCACCATCTAGGGCAGGAATTGGTAATAAATTAACAATTCCCAAGTTTAGCGACAGAAAGGCTAGGAAGTTTAAGACCCCAGCCAGCCCTTCCGAGGTTGCCGTTGACGTGGTTGCAAAGATGGCAACTGGCCCGCCCAAATCATTTAAACTAAAGTGACCGGAAACCATACTCCAAATAGCTGTGAGTAATCGAACCGTCATCTGCCAAGTTTGCGTGAAGCCTGAAACCAGCATGGCTGGCAACGAATGGTCGCGATACTGCGTGATGCCGATGGCCCCCACGGTTTTATTTTCAACCTTTTTGGCCTTTGGCGTTAAGGTCAACTGCTTGGTTTTACCATTGCGGTCAACCGTCACCTGTGTCTTTTGGTTAGCGCGTTTTTGAATTTGACCCGACAAGGTTGCCCAATCGGTAACCTTTTTACCAGCAACGGCGGTAATCACATCGCCGTTTTTAAGGCCGGCATCCCGTGCAACCGTAACATCGGTGCTCATTGGGGCCACCCGGTTACTATTATTGGTCACGCCACCAATCACGAAGGTCAGCACCGTGTACACAACAATGGCCAGGATAAAGTTATTCATCGGCCCGGCAAAGTTCGTCATCAACCGATGGCCCAGACTTGCCGATTGAAATTGAACGTCCTTTGGGGCAATTCGAACTTCAGTCCCGTCCTTTTCGATCACCGTTGCATTGTGAGCAACGGCGTACCGTTTGACCTCGGATTCATCCCCGTTCTCATACCCTTCGATCCAGAGTTCATCCTCAAGATCAGTTGCCGTAACGGACAAGGGCACCCCGTTAAATAACGTGGTCTTTTGACTGGTATTGATCCGAGTGACCTGATTATCTTCACCAATGTAAAGGCTGACCGGAGTCCCCGGTTTTAACTCATCCTCGTCATCGTCACCACCGGCCATCCGGACGTAGCCTCCAACGGGCAGCAACCGCAATGTGTAGGTCGTTTCGGACGTGCGATAGTTAAATAGCTTCGGTCCCATTCCAATTGAAAATTCTCGGACTAAGATCCCAGCCCGCTTCGCAAAGTAAAAGTGCCCAAATTCGTGAATGAACACGATCAGGCCAAACACGATGATAAAGGTAATAATGGTCGTTATCACAAGCGTCGATCCTTCCGTAATTATAATTATGCGACTCTCGACACGGACATTATCTGCGCAAGAGCGACACCAACGAGGCTGCCAACAACGTCTCTTAACCGGCAGTCATCACCTTGGCGTCAACTTACCCGATTACCAATTTGACAACTGATCTTGGTTAAATAAACCCGAATAAGTGCAAGGCTGGCAGTACCAATAACAAACTATCGAATCGATCTAAGATGCCACCGTGCCCAGGTAAGATTTTACCAGAATCTTTAACACCATAGTACCGTTTCAAGGCAGATTCAACTAAATCGCCTAATTGACCGATAACTGATAATCCAATTGTGAATAGTACCGTCGTCAGCAATGACTTGTCCCCTTGAGGGAAGAAGTAGCAGTAAATGCCGACAATGATCGTTGCAACCACTGTTCCGCCAATCGAGCCTTCCCAAGTTTTGTTGGGACTGATGTGTGGCGCTAATTTATGCCGACCTAATTTACGGCCAATCATGTAGGCGCCACTATCGGTGATCCAAACGATCAATAGTGCAAAGAACAATGATGCGAGTCCTTGACTACCCGTGCCCCGGGCAACGATAAAGTAGTGGAACCCAAATCCGATGTACATCACGCCTAACGTTAATACTGCGGCATCATCAAACGAGAACCGGTTCTTTGAGAAAACCGTGTAGATCATCAGTAAAATGACTACGATGTAAACGATGAACGCAAAACTAAGGTGCCGTGGCAACAATGCTTGCCAATAATCTGGCAAAATCACTAACAGCACTGCGATTCCCGATAAAAAGGCCTCCCAAGATACAATTAACTTTTTGCGCATGACTAATAACTCTGATAACGCCACTAACCCTAATACAGCCGCTGCTAATTCAACCCAGATACCACCCGCAATAATAATTGGGATGAAAATGATGAGGGCAACAACTGCAGTAATGACCCGTTGTCTCATAGTTTGAACTCCTTTTCCCCTAGTTACTTATTTGTTAATCCACCAAACCGCCGCTTCCGGTGTTGATATTCATAAACTGCTTCAGCCAGCAACGCTGGTGTAAATTCAGGCCAGTGTGGCCCCATGAAAATAAATTCACTGTAGGCAATTTGCCACAGCAAGAAGTTAGAGAGTCGCTTTTCACCCGACGTTCGAATCACAACTTCCGGATCAGCATACTCACCGAGTGGTGCGGTCATTAGTCGTGAACTAATCAGGTCATCATCGACATCTTCAGCCGATAAGTTACCGGCTGTTGCATCGGCCACAATTGATTGAACCGCCGTCGTAATTTCAGCCCGACCACCGTAGTTTAACGCAAAGTTCAACACCATGCCGGTGCAATCCTTGGTTTGTTCAATTGCGCGGTTTACAGCGTCCTGTGTAAACTTGGGTAATTGATCCACGTAACCCATCACGTTCACCCGAACGTTGTGGGCAATCAAATCCGGCACAAACGTATCAAAAAAATCGACCGGTAACTTCATTAAATAGTTTACTTCATCTTTTGGCCGTTTCCAATTTTCAGTGGAAAAAGCATACAACGTCAGCACCTTAATACCAAGGTCGCTGGCAGCTGCAGTGATGACTTTAACCGTATCCATTCCCTGCTTATGTCCAGCAACTCGGGGCAAATGCCGCTGTTGCGCCCAACGACCGTTACCATCCATAATAATCGCGACGTGCGTGGGAATATGATCAGGATCTAGTTCCAGGTCGGCTGGAATAGCTGCCTGATCCTTTTTATTTAACCAAGAAAACACGATGGCACCTCCAAATTAACTTTACAAAACTTCATCATACCAAAAAACAGAGTTGGCGACTATCCCCAACTCTGTTTGACCGTTAATATTTAACAGAATCTCAATGGTTACTCGAGTAAGCGCCACTCGCCCCGGTTAGCATCAGCCAACGTATTAAAATACTGAAGTAAGTTGTTGGCGTCTTCTGGGCTAACTTCGCCAAGCATATTCAACCCTTCACCGGTTGGAATTGGTTCACTTAGATCCGTGATATCTGATTCATTTTCAATCGTGGCCTTTGAAAAGGCAACGATCCAGTCTTCCCCAATTAACTGCGTAATAATGAAGAAGAGATTAAAGTTGTCATCCACGTATGCGGGTTGTGAAAAGACACCGTCTTCGATTTCTTGAAGTTCGTTTCCGTTATAGTTCAACACGGGAAGACTTTCAGCGGTAGGGGCGTTCGTTAACTTAAACACCATTTTACCGAATTCGGGAGTTCCGGGCGTAATTTCTACTTGTTCATCATCGTTTGCCATGCCTGAGACCTTCCTTTACTTACAGATTAACCTGCAATGATTTCTTGTTCTTTTTCGTCAGTTAACTGATCGATGTCCTTGATGGCCTTGTCGGTCACTTTTTGCACGTCTTTTTCCAAACCGTGCAAGTCATCATCCGTAAAGTCACCGTTCTTGTGGCCCTTCTTCAAAGCGTCCATGGCTTCACGCCGGACGTTACGAACAGCCACTTTGCCACCTTCAGCAACGCCACGAACCTGCTTAGCAAGTTCCTTACGACGTTCTTCAGTTAATTGTGGCACAACCAACCGAATGGCAGAACCATCGTTGGCTGGGGTGATGCCTAAATCAGATTCGAGGATGCCCTTTTCAACGTCTTGTAAGGCAGACTTGTCAAATGGGGTCACCAAGATCACCCGCGGTTCAGGCACCGTAATGGCTGCCACTTGGTTGATTGGCGTTTCAACGCCGTAGTATTCAACCGTCACCCGAGTTAACAGGCTAGCGTTGGCCCGGCCAGCCCGAATGGTACCGAATTCACGACTCAGTGCTTGTTCGGCCTTCTTCATCTTTGTTTGTGCTTCAGTAATAATTGGATTTGCCACGATTATTTCCCCCTTACCGTTGTGCCGATGTCATCACCGAGCACAACCTTCTTAATGTTACCTGGTTTATTCAAGTTGAACACGACCAATGGAATATCGTTATCCATCGACAACGTACTTGCCGTTGAATCCATGACGTGCAACCCTTTGTTAATAATGTCCATGTGCGTCAACGTGTCGAACTTAACGGCACTTGAATCAACGTTAGGATCAGCGGAGTAAACCCCGTCAACCCCATTCTTAGCCATCAAAATGGCATCGGCGTTGATTTCAGCAGCCCGTAATGCGGCAGTCGTATCCGTTGAGAAGTAAGGACTGCCAGTCCCACCGGCGAAAATGACGACGCGTTCTTTTTCCAAGTGACGCATTGCCTTCCGACGAATGTATGGTTCTGCGATTGCCCGCATCTCAATTGAGGTTTGAACCCGGGTTGGTACCCCTAATGATTCTAAGTTATCTTGGAGGGCCAAGGCGTTCATGATGGTCCCTAACATGCCAATGTAATCGGCTTGCGCGCGTTCCATGCCCATTTGAGCACCAGATTCGCCACGCCACATGTTACCGCCACCAACAACGATCCCAATCTGAAGACCTAAGTCAAAAACATCTTTAATTTCCTTAGCCACTGTTTTAATAACTGGTGGGTGAATCCCAAATCCTTGGTCACCTGCTAATGCTTCGCCACTTAGCTTAAGAACGACGCGTTTGTATTTTAAGTCCGACATTGTGAGCCTCCTATTAGTTTCCTGGTTTGATTCTATCACGAACTGATAATCACTGTGAAGATTATCGGTCCAAATGGCTGAACAACTTGGTTGATTTTACCAAATTTTTAGGAACAGCGCGCTTTCAGTTACGCACGCTATCTAACTAAGGCCCGTTCTGGCCCGATCGATTAGCCGATCATCGTTGATCACCACGGAACAACAGTGATTAGACTGCATACAACTATTATACCAAAAGAACCCCGGGATTGTTGGCCGAAACCGAATCTTTCGTTCAAAACTGACCGGGGCCTTGAGTCGGAATGATTGCATAAAAAAAGATGTACTCAAAAACGTACATCTTTTAAAATGCGACGGATTAACCGTTGATTTGACTGTTAACTTCGTCTTGGAAGTCTTTAACTTCAACTTCGATACCTTCACCAACTTCGTAGCGAACAAAGGACTTCAACTTGCCACCCTTTGAAGCAACGTATTGGCTAACGGTTTGGTCAGAGTCCATAACGAATTCTTGGTCAGCCAAGCTAATTTCTGACAAGAACTTCCGGAGACGACCTTCGACCATCTTTTCAACGATCTTTTCAGGCTTGCCTTCGTTCAAGGCTTCCTTCTTCAAGACTTCGCGTTCGTGATCCAAACGTTCTGCTGGAATATCATCACGAGAAACGAATTCTGGGTTAACGGCTGCAACGTGCATTGCAACGTTCTTAGCAGTTGCTTCATCAGCACCTTCTAAGACAACCAAGGCAGCAATTTGGCCACCGTTGTGTAAGTAGGCACCGAATGAATCGCCGTCTGCCTTTTCAACAACTGCGAAGCGACGAAGTGACGTGTGTTCTGAAGTCACTTGCGTTTGTTCGATGATCAAATCAGCGATGCTTTGACCGGCATCGTTCTTCAATTGAAGCGCAGCGTCAACATCAGCTGGCTTGTTAGCTGCAATCAAATCAGTGATCGTGTTAACCAACGTCTTGAAACGATCGTTAGTTGCAACGAAGTCAGTTTCAGAGTTAACTTCAGTAATGGCTGCGACGTTACCGTTAACGGCGATTTGTGCTAAACCGTTAGCTGCGACGTTGCCGCTCTTCTTTTCAGCTTTAGCGATACCCTTTTCACGTAAAAAGTCGACTGCTTTTTCCATGTCACCGTCAGTTGCGACGAGGGCTTTCTTTGCGTCCATCATACCGACGCTGGTCTTATCACGAAGTTCTTTGACTAATTTTGCAGTAATGCTTGCCATTGTATGGCCTCCTTAAATTATGCTGTTTCAATCACCAAAGCAAAAGGCTGGCCCAAAAATATCAGGCCTCGCGGGTCCACATTTTCAAGCCAGCCTAGCACTGATGGTCTTTAACTTATGGTAAGTGTTTTAACTATTCAGCAGCGTTGTCGTTTGAAGCATCGTCGCCTTCAGCAGTTGCGTTTGCAGCAGCGGCTTGTTCGGCTTCGTCTTTACCCTGACGGCCTTCGATAACGGCATCAGCCATCTTGCTTGTGATCAAGCGAACGGCACGGATAGCGTCATCGTTAGAAGGGATGATAACATCGATATCATCGGGATCAGTGTTGGTATCAACCATCGCTACGATTGGGATGTTCAACTTTTGAGCTTCCTTAACCGCGATTTGTTCCTTGCGAGGGTCAACAACAAACATAACGTCAGGCAACTTAGGCATATCTTCGATACCGCCTAAGAAACGTTCGAGCTTATCAGTTTGCTTCTTAAGTAATGAAACTTCCTTCTTAGGCAAACGATCAAAAGTACCGTCTTCAGCCATCTTCTTCAGATCCTTCAAACGCTTGATCCGAGTTTGGATGGTGTTCCAGTTAGTCAAGGTCCCACCTAACCAACGGTGGTTAACGAAGTATTGACCGGCACGAGTTGCTTCTTCAGCAATTGAGTCTTGTGCTTGCTTCTTAGTCCCAACGAAGAGAACAACGGCACCCTTAGATGCTTCGTCCTTAACGAAGTTGTAAGCATTGTCAATCAACTTAACCGTCTTTTGTAAGTCGATGATGTAGATCCCGTTACGTTCAGTAAAGATGTATTCCTTCATCTTTGGGTTCCAACGACGAGTTTGGTGACCGAAGTGGACACCTGCTTCAAGTAATTGTTTCATTGTAATAACAGCCATGAAATAGCCTCCATAAAAGTTTTTTCCTCCTCTGAGTTCGACTACCAGGAGAACTCTTGCGAGCACTGCTCTTGGTATTGCCCAGAGTGTGAATTGTGGCGATATGCCGTCAAATAGTATACCTGTTTTTAAACTGGTTATCAACCCTCAACAAGGGGCATTTGCAAAAAAAGTTGTGATTAATGTTACATTTGTGTTACAATACTCTTCGCAGAACTGCGAGGAGGAACCAACTATGATCAAAGCCATCGTTTTTGATCTTGACGATACTCTATATGATCAACAGCAACCGTTCCAGCAGGCGCTTGATTCCGTATGGAACGCGCCAACGGTACCTAGCCACGTTGTCGCGGACTTATTCAACACGTTCAAGCGGCTAACGGATCAGGTGACGCATATTGAGACTTCCAATATCAGCCACGCCGCTGAGGCCTTAAATCAGGTGCTTAAACAGCACGCTTTACCTGCTTTGACCCCTTCAGTATGGACGGCATTTTGGGAACGTTATCAACAAGAAATGACTCACATTGACCTTTTTTCAGAGATTCGGCACCATTTATCACTGCTTAAGGACCATTACGAACTTGGTATCATTACCAACGGTCCAGCTGAACGCCAATCTGAAAAGGCCTTACAACTTGATTTACACCACTGGTTTAAACGGGCCAACATGGTGATTTCAGACGAAGTCGGTTTGAAAAAACCTGATGCGCGCATTTTTACCTACTTCAACCGGATGTTGAACTTGCAGGCTAACGAAGTGGTCTACATTGGCGACAACTTTTTGACTGACATGGTCGGCGCCAAACAAGCCGGCTGGCACGCCTTTTGGTTTAACCACCGCCAGTTAGAATTGCCTAACCAAGACTACATTCCGGATCAAACGGTCGAAACGCCGGAGGAGCTTGCAGAGTTGTTGCAGGCGATGTCGGTGACGACTTATTAGATGATTTCTGATATGAACAAAAAGGCTTCACGAATTTGAGCAAATTCGTGAGGTTTTTTTGTTTTTTATTCCAAAATATAACGAAACTTGACCAACTTAGCCAATCTGAAACAAGGGAAAACACTTACCTATTCACTGTTCCGACTATCCTTAAATCGCGTCCAATTAATTGATAATTATCAATTAATTCCGTACAATTACCCCGCCATCGCCATATAGTAAAAACGCATTGATTGACACTTTAATTTCAGCACACTCGTCTAAAAGGAGGTTATGTAATGACTAAGCTTTCACTGATTACAATTCTATTATCACTCTTTTTGACCGGCTGTAGTGTCCCAACATCCAAAAGTTCATCTCAAACGTCGTCCTCTTCGGTAACAGTTAGCACTTCGTCGTCAGATTCTGCATCTTCAAAATCTGATACTTCAGAATCGAGCACAACAGCGTCTGACACTGATGAAACTATCGCAGTCACTCCCGTTGATGAAGTGGCTTCAATCGGTAATATGCGTTATCTAGTCAGTCGGCAATCCCACACCAAAAGTCTTGGCAATTATCAGGCTAATGGCACCTACCTCGTTTTGATCATCGGCGCCAGAAATGATAGCTCAAAAGCGGTTATCGTTGATACAACCGCCTTTAAAATCATCGATAATGGCGATACCTACTCGGCTAGTTCATTCATTACACTTCTTGTAAACCAAGCCGATGACGATGCATCTAACCATTCATTTTTTCTTGAACAATTGAATCCAAACCAATCCATGGCTGGTTACGTGATTTTTGATGTGCCGACAGAGGTGGCATCATCAGACACTAAACAGCTTCTCATCACAAATACCTTTGGTGATTATCAATCTGGGCTTCTCAATTTAGAATAACCTACGTCCAATAACTGATTGACGCGAAAAGCTGACACACCCTTGGAGGTGACCAACGTGAAGAAAAGAAGTTTAGCCCTTACCAGCGGCATCGTCGGTCTAGCAGGTGGCATTATTTTGATTTTTGGGTTTTGGTTTGTAGTTGGCGGTGCTTACAGTGATTCAACTAACAACACCACTAATATCGCACTGGGTACTGCAGGTGGTCTAATGATACTAAAAATTGCGATTTTGATTCTTGGCATCATCGCAACAATCTACTATAAAAGTGACTCACGAGTTGGTGTTGCGCCCAGCGTTTTATTAATTATCGGTGGTGCGATTGCTTTAATTCCGCTTCTCGGCTGGGTTGGCGGGATCATTTCCGTGGTTGGCGGCGCACTTTTTCTTGGAAAATTAAAGAATTTCAACCCGGCATAAACATCAAAAACATATCGTTTCTTAGACAACAAAAATCACGACCATTATCAAAAATAACGGTCGTGATTTTTTTAGTCAAAAGTAACTTTCGGTTAGCAAAAATTAATCGAACTTAACTTCGCTTTCGTCAGTACCCTTTTCAATTAAGTTAACGTTGCTGGTCAAGGCAAATTGAGTCATGTTCTTGGCAGCAGTCTTAGTGTAGAACGCGATGTGTGGCGTTACCAAGACGTTTTCGCGCTTGATCAAGTTCTTCAAACGTTCGTCTGGAATAGCATCGAAGCTACCAAAGTCCGTGTTGAAGATCCCAACTTCGTTTTCGTAAACGTCAAGGGCAGCACCGCCAACCTTGCCTGAATCCAAAGCACGGATCAAAGCGTCAGTGTCAATCAAGGCACCACGAGCAGGGTTCAAGATGAACACGCCATCCTTCATCTTGCTGAAGGCGTCGTCATCAAGCATGTGTTCGTTTTCCTTCGTAGCTGGGGAGTGCAATGAGATAACGTCAGCTTGGGCGTATAATTCGTCCAAGGTATCAACGTAGATGCCTTCCTTTTCCAATTCTGGGTTGTGGAAGATATCGTAAGCAACGATCTTAGCACCGAAGCCCTTGTAGATGTTGATGGCTTTACGGCCGATCCGGCCAGTAGCAATCACACCAACAGTCATTTGGTCTAATTCATCAGCGATATCCGGAGCCCAACGTAAGTCACCGTTAGCAATCTTACGATCGAACGTGTTCGTCCGACGAAGAAGACGCATCAATTGAGTGGCCGTTAATTCAGCGATAGCGTTTGGTGAATATGCAGGTACGTTAGTCACTTTGATGCCGTTACGCTTGATAGCGTCTGCATCAATGTTATCAACACCAACGTTACGCAATGATAGTGACTTGATACCGAAGCTAGCTAACTTGTCCAATACTTCAGCAGTGTATGGCTTTTGTTGGTATACAACAGCACCATCATACCCCTTAGCTTGATCAACAGTTGTTTCGTCTAATAATTCGGCAACTGCCTTAACTTCGATACCCTTTTCCTCTGACCATTGGTCTAGGTAAGGCTTTTCATCGTCACGAATACCATATGCAATAATTTTCACAATTGTTTCCTCCATTTCGCGAATCTGTTATTATACTAGCACGTTTTAACCTCATTGATAAGCGTTTCCAGCAAATATTACAAAAAATGTGCAGAAAAACACAACTTTCACCGAATCGCACTATAAATCCAACGTGATACCATGTTCGGCCAAATACGCGAGCTTACGCTTACGGGACTGATGTTTAAACGCGTACTCCGCTTTCAATGCCGCCGTTTTAGTTGGAAAAGTTTCATAATACACAAGTTTTAACGGGTGACGCTGCTTAACTCGCGTATACTTAGCGCCCCGCCCCGCTTCGTGCTGTTTGAATCGACGATAAACATCCGTTGAATAGCCACCATATAACGTCTTATCCGCACATAATAACACGTAAAAGTAAAACTTTTCCTCTGAATCACTCACCATAGAGCATCTTCTTTACTGACGCAGAATACTCACCGCTTTCATCGTACGTCATCAATGATGGCAGCACTTTCAACCCCGTTGCTTTGCCATCTTTGATTGCCTCAACCAACACAATGTTAGCATCTCGCCCAGCTTTAGGGTAAACAAATTGGACTCGTTTCACGGCCAATCGGTGTTCCCCCATCAGCGTTGCCAATTCTAAGAAGCGGTCTGGGCGGTGGACAAAGTAAGCTTTACCGTTCATTTTCAACAAATCACTCGTCACCTGAATCGTCGTTTCGAGCGTTGTCTTGATTTCGTGTCGGGCAATCGCCAAATAAGGGTTGGGATTTTTACGGCTATCGGGTTCATCCGCAAAATACGGTGGGTTGCAAACCACTACATCGACACTATCCTTGTCAATTTGTTCCGTAATGGTGGCAAGATCTTGTTGATAGACCGTAATTTGGTCAGTTAACTCATTCAACGCGATTGAGCGCCGCGCCATGTCCGCCAACCGTGGTTGTAATTCGACCATCGCAATCTTTCCCCGGGTTCGGTGCGCCATAAACAGGCCCACTGCCCCATTTCCGGAACAGAGATCTACCATTCGGCCGGTCGACTTGACTGGCGGCTTCGCAAAATGCGCCAGTAATACCGCGTCCAGTGAGAACGAGAAAACTTGACTACTTTGAATAATTTGAATATCTTGACTGTACAACTGGTCGATCCGTTCACCAGCTTGTAATTCGGGAGTCGGCAAATTATCACCCATTTCATTGATGTTTAGTGCATTTATCATTATAATGGCAAGAGTTCGCTATCACGAACGACCAGACTACGTTTCAAATGCAATTAGTATTATACATCTTTAAGTTAAGAGAGGTTATCAGATGTTTTATTCGTTTATTCGTGTCGTCGTGCGTATCATTTTATTCTTAGTCAATGGCAACGCCCATTACGAGAATACCGACCGGCTACCTGAAGGCAATTACATCCTTGTGGGCCCCCACCGAACCTGGTTTGACCCCATCTACTACGCAGTGGCGGCCAGTCCCAAAAAATTTAGTTTTATGGCTAAAATCGAACTTTTTAAAAATCCCATTTTGAGATACATTCTCAAACACGCAAATGCGTTTCCGGTTAACCGGGATAATCCTGGTCCATCCGCAATCAAAACGCCCGTCCGCTTGCTTAAAAAGAGCGACTTGTCCCTCATCATGTTTCCATCTGGGACTCGTCACTCGCAAGATTTAAAGGGTGGCGTTGCCGTTATCGCCAAGTTATCCAAGGTGCCAATTGTGCCCACCGTCTATCAAGGGCCATTGACGTTCAAACAGCTTTTCACACGGAAACCCGTTACCGTTTCATTTGGCGAACCCTTCTACGTTGACCCCAAACTCAAACTTGACGAAACCGGCTTCAAGCAGATCGAACAACAGATGCAGGCTGGATTTGATCGACTGGACAAAGAGATTGATCCTGAGTTCCATTATGTGGATACGCCTGATGAAGTGAAACATTAAGTCATCAATTGATACAACTAAACAGGGCACCAACTCGTTGCAAACTTGCAATGAGCTGGTGCCCTGTTTTTGGTTACGCTTTGCACAACAGTACGCGATGCAATATGCGGTGTTATTTTTAAGAATCAAACTGGATGTGCTTTTTCTGTCCGCTAGCCTAAACGCGCGAAATCAGGCAGAAGGTTGCATGTAAGGGGACAGCCACAGGGCTAAAAAACACTGTCCTGCTATTTCAGAGCATGATGCTGGACGTGTTTTTTCTGTACTCTAGCCTAAACGCGTGAAATCAGGCAGAAGGTTGCATGTAAGGGACGCCCCGTCAAAAGCACCCCAAACCCGGGTGCTTTTGACGGGGCGTCCCTTACACTCCACCTTCTAAGCGCCTGATTTCACGCTCTCTCCTTAATCCAAATGCGCACTATTCTGCAACTGAATCATATCGTAATACGTCCCTCGTTGCGCCATTAACTCATCGTTGGTGCCCCGTTCAATAATTTGGCCGCGTGATAGCACCAAAATCAAGTCCGCATTTTGAATCGTTGACAATCGATGCGCGACCGCAATTGTTGTTCGGCCCGCCTGTAATTTTGCCAGACTGGTTTGAATCGTTTGTTCCGTTTCCGTATCAATATTGGCCGTAGCTTCGTCCAATATGAGTACTTTTGGATCCGTTACCACGGTTCGTGCAAATGAAATCAGTTGACGTTGACCGCTCGAGTAACCACTCCCGCGTTCAACTACCCGTGAGTCGTAGCCACGTGGCAGTGCTTCGATCATCTTATCCGCACTGACGAATTTGGCCGCAGCTCGAACTTGTCGGTCCGAGATTTTTTGATCAAACATCCGAATGTTGGACGCCACTGTTCCGTAAAACAGGAAGGGCTCTTGCAATACCAGCCCGAACTTTTGGCGCAATTCTGCCATTGAATAGGTTCGAATATCTTGATCGTCAATCAAAACCCGACCGGACTGAAATTCATAAAACCGCATCAACACGTTAATGATGGACGTCTTACCACTCCCGGTTTCACCAACTAGCGCTACGGTCTGTCCCGGCTTTGCCACAAACGAAACATCTTTTAAGATTGGCGTTTCACCATCATAGGAAAACGACACGTGTTGAAATTCAATTTTTCCAGCCGTCACCGTTCGACCCGCAACCGGCGTTTGTTGTGGTGCAGCAGTCTCATCCGCCATCAACGCCATCACCCGTGATCCAGACACAATACCATCTTGGAAATCACTCAAGTTATCCATCATCGAGGTCATTGGGTTATACAAATTGTCCAGGTAAGTGACAAACGCATACACCATCCCAGCCGGCACAAAGCTTGCCATGCCGCGAATACCAAGCAAGCCAAGTACCACGACTACCCCGAGTGCGTAAAGTAAATTAATCAGCGGACTCAAGAGTAAGGCGTTGACCCGAATCATCGCCTTCCGGGCAGTGAAATAGTTGCCGTTCGTTTCTTCAAACGCTGCATTCATCCGTTTTTCCTGCCGAAACTGTTGAATCACGTTAACTCCGGTAATTGCTTCAGCCAAGCGGGCATTTAACTCACTCAGACGTTCACGCATGTGCCGGTAAATTTTGGAACTATAACGCTGATAGTACCACACTACGACCGCCAAAATGGGTAGAAAGAGAAGCAACCAGCCAGCAATTCTAACGTCCAATAACAACATCGCAACCACGGACGACACCACCGAGAAGAACGCCACGACTAAACTGCTAAATAACTGCCAAAACGTCGTAAACGACATCGTATCATTCGTTAACCGCGATAGGATCGAACCACCAGGCACTTGGTCAAAATACCGCATGCCTAAGCGGTGCAATTTTCGAAAAAGTTGTCGCCGGACACTTTCCAGCATATACTCAGCGCCCATGCTGTACAGATAAGCTTGACTAAACTGCATCACCGCTTTGATCACCATTGCAAACAGGTAAAGCCCCGCAAAGAACCACATGATCTGCAAGTCCGCGCGACCAACCTTTAAGTAACTATCCATATAGACTCGAATAATCATTGGTAGCAAGATATTAACGACGCTAATCAAGGCCGCTAAAACGATTGCGCTCGTAAAGTATTTCCAATACGGACGGGCGTAACGAATCAATTGGCCGATAATCTGCATCTGTTGCTTAATTGGCATACTCTTCGCCCATACTGATTGTTTTTCAGTTGTTTTCATCGTCAGCTCGCCTCCCTTGCTGAACCTTCGTTTCCAGTGCTTGTCGATCAAACATCTGCCGGTACCAACCATTTTGAGCCATTAACTCATCATGCGTCCCCCGTTCAGCGATGCCACCTGCATCCAGCACGAGAATTTCATCCGCTTGCATCACCGAGCTTAACCGGTGGGCTGCAATGATCGTCGTTTTCTGATGTCGATCAGCGTGTAAGTTGGACAAAATGCGACTTTCAGTTTCCGCATCGACCGCAGATAACGCGTCATCTAAAATCAATAATTCTGGGTCGATCAACAACGCCCGCGCAATCGCAAGTCGTTGCCGTTGACCACCAGAAAGCGACACTCCTTCTTCACCAACCAGTGTGTCGTAGCCTGCTTCAAAGTGGCTGATTTGATCCGTCAACCCACTCATCGCAACGGCTTCGTCAACCTCAGCTTGAGTGGCATCCGGTTTCGCAAACGTAATGTTGTCCCGAACTGATGCTGAGAATAAAAAGCCATCCTGAGGCACGTACCCAACGGCCGGCAAATACGCATCTAACCGATAATCCAAAATATCGGTCTTACCGTACTGAATCGTCCCCTGATACCGTTCAAATTGCCGAAGTAATAATCGCATGATTGTCGTCTTACCAGCACCGACACGACCAACAATTCCAAGTGTTTTTCCTGCCGCCAATGAGAAGTTAACGTTGTGCAGTGCCACCGCTGAATCATCCGGATAGTGAAACTCGGTAACGTCAAATTGCAACGTCCCACTTGGCCGCGTTGTCACGCCATCTGGTTGATCGATCACCTGTGACTTTTCATTGATCAACCGCATTACCCGGTCATAACTAGCATTGCCACGTTCCATCGTGTTAAACAGCATCCCGACCGCAAAAATCGGCCAAATCATCATGGCAAGGTAAGTCGTAAATGATACTAAGTTGCCAATTGTGATCACCTGCTGCATCACTAACGAGCCACCCAAAACGATGGTCGCCATGTAAGCCAGCGCGATAATCAACGTGGTGATTGGATCAAACAGCGCATCAAGCCGATTGACCCGGCGATTAACGTTTATCGTTTCATCTACCTGGGCTTCAAAGTCGTCAATGTCTTCTTGTTCCTGACCCAGACTCTTGATCACCTTGACCCCACTGATACTCTCCTGGGCTTTATTATTGAGCCGTGAAAACGCTGCTTGAGAATCACGAAAAGCGACGTTAATCTTTTGGCCCAGATAAAACGCCATGACCGCTAACAACGGAAATGGCAGAACAGCAATCAACGTCAACCGCCAATTGATCAACGTCATCATCGCAATCAACGTCGTCCCACCCGTAATAATGGAATCCGCAAATTGTAAAATACCGCCACCGGCCACCCGCTGAATCGCCTGAAGGTCATTAGTTGCCCGAGCCATCAAATCCCCGGTTCGGTACCGCTGATAAAAAGATTGATCCAATTGCATGTAATGACCAAATAAGCGTTGTCGCAACGTTTGTTCCAATTTAGCGGCTGCACCCCAAATGGCGGTCCGCCACATATATCGTGAACCGTACTGACCAAAACCCGCAATCAACAATAGACTCAGATTCCAAATTAATGACTGACTCGTTAAGCGTTGATCGTGGATCAAATCCACAACGACCCCAATGACTCGCGGCGGAATAATGGCAAACAGGGCTGTTAGCAACAGCCCCAGTAGCCCGAATAAATAAGTTCGCCACTCAGCCCGAAAGTACCAGCCAAGTTTCTTAAAAATGCTCATGATGTCCCTCCCTTGTCATCGTGGCTTTTAACCGTTCAAAAACACAGAAACGTTACAATATTAACACAATTGGTGAAGATGTCTAATAAAAGGCGTTGGGTAGCTTTGAACGAATCGAGTTCTGGTGGCATGGCGTTCAGTCTGTATATATATATATCCGCCTCAGCATTCTTTCATGCTCGTTGCTGTCCTCGAGCCTAAACGAGTTCCGAAGGGCAGAGCGCTGCACGTAAGGGTAACCCAACAGAAAGCCGAAAACTCACGACTTTCTGTTGGGTTACCCTTACGCTCCGCGCTCTAACCGCCCTTCTCCACTCTCTGCACAAAAAAGAGACCCCCGATTACTCGAGCGTCTCCCGCACCGCACACCGACTATTTTTTGTCTGGTGTTTGTTGCCGCATACTGTTCATCATCTGATGAAGCTTCTTTTCAGATGGGCGTTGTCCCATCTGCATCATCATCAGGCGTAATTGATCTTCGTTAATTGGTGGGTTTTCACGGATGTACTTTTCCATGTACCGACGGGCACCAAAAAAGCCCAGCGCTAAACCGGCCAGCAACGCAACAATCACGATTAAGATCCAAATTGGTGTTGACAAGCGGATGTGCCTCCTTTTTTCTAACTTCCATTAAACAATATTACACAATTCCACGGTAAATGAAAAGGTAATCTGACGGAATCATTCAAAAAGACTAATCACGCAAGCCCTTTTTTCGTTGAACATCTTGAACCTTTTTAGGGGTAATTTCTTTCCCCGCCTTATCGAACACCTGAACCATTTCAATTTGACTCCGGAAACTCTCCCGGAATTTTTCCAAATAACGGTGGCGTAAATCCTTGCGTTCAATCTCTTCTAATTCAGACAAGCCTTCAGCCTTAGCTTTATGGGCCAGTTCGTTAATTCGCTTAATTAATTTTTGCATCTCAGCATCTGCCATTTTTATCACTCCTCATTTGCAAATCACATTTTAGCAGATTACACCCAAAAGAACAACGAATCAACCCGAACAGGTGTTTGAAATTTTGAGCAACCTATGCTATGATGGGGCTATAAATCAACCATCGTCGAGGTGAATCCATGACAAAAGCATCAGATTCAAAACAACTTGCGATTTTGCAATATATCTATGACCAGACTCAGGCTCATGGCTATCCGCCAACCGTTCGGGAAATCGGCGAAGCCGTTGGTCTTAGTTCAACCTCAACCGTTCACGGCCACATTGCGCGATTGGCTAAAAAAGGATACCTCATTAAGGATCCTACTAAGCCTCGCGCACTAGAGGTAACACCACTTGGTACTGAAACGTTGGGCATCGTTACAACGCCAACTAAGATTCCGGTTTTAGGGACGGTTACCGCCGGCGAACCCATTTTAGCGGTTCAAGAAGCCGTTGATTACTTCCCCGTTCCTGATGGCTTAGTTGAAGAAGCTAACGAGTTGTTCATGCTGACCATCCGTGGTGAAAGTATGATCAACGCCGGCATTTTGACTGGTGACAAGGTCATCGTTAAAAAGCAGCACACTGCTGAGAACGGTGAAATCGTTATTGCCATGACCGAAGATAATGAAGCGACTTGCAAACGATTCTATAAGGAAGATCATTACTACCGGCTACAACCGGAAAATGACACCATGGCGCCCATTATCTTGAATCAGGTTACCATTTTAGGTAAGGTGATTGGTCTTTATCGGGATGATATCGCTTAAGAAGTCGCGACTCGCGACTTTTTTATTGCTTTCAAAAGCCCCACAAACGTCATCAACAACGTTTGTGGGGCTTTTTGTCACATGAACAAACAACGGTTAATCATCCTGATCCGTAGTAGCTGGCCCATCCGCAACGTACCGGATCAGATCACCTGGTTGGCAATCAAGGACTTCACAAATTTTCGCTAACGTACTAAATCGAATTGCTTTTGCCTTCCCATTCTTTAAAATCGAAATATTAGCGGGTGTAATCCCGACTAATTTGGCAAGCCGGCCCGTCGTCATATTCCGTTTGGCCATCATCACGTTCAATTCAACTTGTATCATCGCCCAATCACTTTCCTTCTAGATGATCAATTCTGATTCTTCTTTCAGCGCCACTGCTCGTTGATAAATATAATAAACTAAGCCGATAATAACAAGCATGACCAAATCCTGCAACGGATCATTCCAATCAACCGGATACGTACTATTGACCCGATGAAGATCCGTTTTAATTAACTGGTTGGCGGTTGCGACAAATCCATCACTAAACACCGCAATCACTTGTGCGATCACGATTCGTTTCAGTTGTTTCACGTTGTCACTAACAAAATATTGTTTTTTAACCAGGTTCCCCAACAACTGAAGACCTGCCCAAACCATCATCAGACCGGCAATAACGCTCAACGCTGACCCAACTGCCATTAACACCCCGTACACGCCGCTTGGAAAATTAGCGATTGCGCTGCTTGAAACGTGTGTATGATGCAAAACCACTAGATACTCACTATCCGTTACAATACTTTTCGCAACGTTACTGCCAAAACCATCGATCAAAAATCCAATTGGTACCACTAACCCCAAAACTAAGCCAAAAAGCGCCAGATACATCAAAAACGATAACACATTAACCCCAAACTTTAACATTTTCGGCATAATCCCCTACGCCTCCTCTTTTAATAGCTCAACTATATCATATCGTTTTTCGATAATCAATTATTGAATATCGATATTTTTGATTTGTTTTGCAATAAATCAACACGATTAAGTCAAATAAAAAAGCCCGAAACCGCCTAATTAAGCGATGACGAGCTTTAATACTGACTGATTTACTAAAACATGCAACTAACCGCGATCCAGATACTGCCGCTGGTCATGCTTGATTCCAGTTAGTACAAACCGCGACACATCACGACTTGTATCTAACAAAATATCATGGTCTGGCAATGTTTCGGCAAAAATTTGTTCATATTCCGCAACACTCAACCGTTGGCGTTGCGTCAACGCGGTCTCAATTCGTGCCTTGGACGCCACATCGGGCAACGATTGTGTCAGTGTCCCACTAAAGAATTCACCCTCGGCACCTGAGCCGTAACTGAATAAACCAATGCGATCCCCGGCCTGCAAGTCGCTATTATCGAATAGTGACCGTAGACTTAAATAAAGCGACCCCGTGTACAAATTCCCAACTTGCCGGTTATACACCCGACTCGCTTCGAATTGCGTTAATAACTCAGCTTGTTGCGCTTCATCAGCTTGTGGCAACACCGCCCGCAACGCCTTCAACCCCATTTTGGTAAATGGTAAGTGGAAAGTCAATGCTTTGAAGTCTGCAATCGTTCGTTGACTTTGTTGACAATAGTCCGCAAACACCGCTTTAAAGAAATCAATGTAGATATTTTCGGAGTAGCGACCATCAACTAGCGCTTCTGTTCGGTATAATGGCCGCCAGAAATCCATGATGTCTTCTGACCGAAAACTGGTGACGTCATCTAAGGCTAATAAGCGTGGTTCCGCACTCACCAACATAGCAACCGCACCGCCGCCCTGGGTCACTTCGCCGGGTGTTTTGATGCCGTAACGCGCGATATCAGCCCCAATCACCAAAACTTGTTTATTTGGATGGAGCGTGACGTAATCTTTAGCCATCTGGAGCCCTGCCGTTGCCCCGTAGCAGGCTTGTTTGAGTTCGATTGCGCGTAACTGATCCGGTAACCCCAGCAATCGTTTCAGGTAAATCGCAGCCGATTTAGAATGGTCGATCCCGGACTCAGTCCCAAACAGGATCATCGCAATTTGGTCGCGATTACTGTCATCAATAATCTGGCTCGCAGCATCCGCTGCCATGGTCACCACGTCCTGAGTGATTGGAACAACTGCCTGCTGACTTTGCCCGATGCCAATCAGATACTTATTCGGATCTTCATCCCGAGCCTGAGCCAGATCCGTTAAATCTACGTACATTGCTGGCGATGAAAAGGCCAGCTGGTCAATACCAATTTTCATTAAAATATTGGGCGAGATACCCACGTTTTCAAACGTGGGAGGAAAGCCCGCCACTCCTCTTTTCTGTAAAAT
>NZ_BAABMI010000066.1:0-25267 GCF_054785195.1 Secundilactobacillus muriivasis
AAGCAAGATCAAAAGCCGTCAGTTTTTGAAAAACATGAAAACTGACGACTTTTTTGAAAGGTATGAATAATTCAGGCTTACCAATTGATGATAAGGACGCAATTGAAAACGGTTAACCCTAATTAGGCCAAACTTCATTAGCGGTATTGACCACTAATTTAATTTTAGCCCATTGATCAGCTTCAGTGAGGTGATTTCCTTCTTCAGTCGAAGCAAAACCACATTGTGGTGATAAACAAAGGTCGTTTTTATCAACAAATTGACTTGCGTTTTCAATTCGAGTTTTCAATAAATCGGCCTTTTCTAATTCGGGACGCTTCGTTGTCACTAACCCTAACACGATTCGTTGGTGCCGACCATTTTCAGCAATTTTTTTCAATGGTTCAAAACCGCCAGACCGTTCATCATCGTATTCCAAGAAGTAGCCATCAATGTGTAACTGTGCTAAATAATCAGCAACGGGATCGTAAGCACCCGCGCCAGCCCAGTTCGAATCATAATTGCCACGACAAACGTGCATAGTCAACACCAGGTCGTCAGGCTTGTTGTCCGCAATCGCGTTGATTGCCTTAACCGCCGCTTCGCATAGTGGTACCAGGTCCGGATTGATCGTTCCATCCGAAAAACTGGCCCACATGCCCCATGACGTATCATCGATTTGCAGGTAGCGACAACCTAAATCATAAAAATGTTGCACCGTTTCTTGGTAGGCTTTAATTTCATCCGCCAAAAAGGCATCAAAATCGTGGTAGTAATTATCATAAATCATTGCGTCTTCATTTGGGAATAACACCGACGGACTTGGAATCGTCTGCTTGGCTTCAATACCAGCGGGCACGATTTGCTTTAAATAGCTAAAATCATCAAAGAATGGGTGTTGTGGATTAAACGCAATTTTGCCGTTGATTCGAATAGCCCCTGCGCGAGTTTCTTGACCATTGAACACGAACCCGTGATCAGGGGTGAAAAATTCAGCACCATTGAGGCCACCCAAGAAGTCCAAATGCCACCAACTACGGCGAAATTCACCAGCGGTCACGTCTTTTAATCCTGCCTTCACCTGTTGATCAACCAAATGATCAATTTCGTGATTTTCGACTTGGGTTAACGCCTCACGATCGATTTTACCCGCTTTAAAATCGGCATTCGCCTGTTTCAAAGCTGCTGGTCGTAAAAAACTGCCGACGATATCGGCACGGTATGGATAAGTTGTCATAATTGTTTATTTCCTCCTAATAGTCGTTAACGGCAATAAAAAAGCCCTTGAAAAATAACTTTTCAAGGGCGACAGTTCTCGCGGTACCACCTTAACTTTTTACCGGGCTCACACCAGGTAACTTAAAGTCCAACGTTACTGGACTTCAATGCGTTAATGGGCATTACCCAACCTAACCTCGTTTAAAACTCAGCTAAATTTACTCGAAGACCATCTTCATCGATTCACCTGACTGGTTTTCAGCATTCCCAGCTCTCTTAGCAGGTTAACTCAACTACTCATCTTTTCATTGCTTACTAATTTTTATTTAATGCTATCTTAACAAACTGACTAGATTTGTCAACCTTTCTCAAACTAAATCACTGTTCGCGCCACCGTGCAACCCGAGCCGCCTTATGGGTCATCTGTGTCGCCACGGCGTTAATCACGTTAACGATTTGCTCAGCCTGAGTCATTGATAAATAATCAACGGTTGCTAAATAGTTTAAAAATGCCGTCAGCGTGGGCCCAATCAATTGATAACTTGCTACTGGGATGCCCACATGCAAGACAAAGTCATTCAATAGCACATTTCTCACGGCTTCTTGCGTCCAATCTTGTGGTAATTGATGGTAGTTAATATACAGTTGTTGATACAAAATGGCCACGTAATGGTACGCATCGTTTGGGTGAACCTGAGCCGGAACCCGTTGCCAGCCTGGACTCGCCACAAAGTTTTCCACCTGCTGTTGCATCTCTCGTGACAGTTCTTCCAGCGAGGCCATTCGTCGGTCAGTTAACCGGTGTTCTCGAATCGGTTCAGTTTCCTGAATATCGCGCCGCACCTCAAACTGTAACAGCACGTTAGAAAGCGTGCCGAAGTCTTCTTCAATGAGTTGTTCATCCGCTAAAAAGAGCACAAAGCAACGAGTTACACTGTATGTAGTTAAGAATAAATCGATATCTTGCGAGCTCGACGTCGTCTGTTGCCATTGCTCATCAAGTAATTCAACCACCTCACTCGAACGCCACTGGGTAACCGTCACGTCAAAGCGCGTCTGCATCGTTTGATTAAACGTCGCAATGGCCGTCTTCACAAAGTGCGTAGGGACTTCTGCAATCAATTGCTGGTAAAAATTAGAGGCTAAAAATTGCGTTAAACACATTTGAAACGTCGCCACGTCAGCTGTCACTTGCTTGTTATTTAATTGATCGTCGTTGGTTGTCACGTTTGCACCACCTCTGTTGATCTCATTTCTCACTAACAATAAGTATACCCACTTCATGGACTGAGATTCAAGAATAATGTTAGCGCTTCCATCGTGATATTAACGCTAATTACGGAAATTAGCGGGTTGTCGCTTTATTGCCACATTCGGTAGATTGCATACAGAAACAGGACTGCCAACACAACGTTCACAACGATTGCGTAACGATTAAAGACACCTTGAAATACCGACCCGGCTGCAGCCCACACCAAGTTAGCCGCAAAAGTCATCAACGCCATCAGGATCCCGAATCCAAAAATAATACCCATTTGTGTCCCAAACGCCGGCATTAGAAACGACACGTAGCCAATCAAAAAGTAGAGCATCACTTTCACGTTCATAAAATTTAACAGCATTGCAGCCCAAAACCGACGCTGACTAGGTTGGTCCTTCGGGGCAGTCTTCGCCGACCGAAACAGGCCAACCATTAAGTAGGCCAGATATAGTGACCCGATGACTCGAAGACCGGTCAACGCCTTTGGTGACAGCGCACTTAGCAGATGCGTAAACGCAAAACAAACACTATCCAAAATAAAGAAGCTGACAAGTAGCCCACCCAAAAACGGTAACGCCCCTCGAAACCCACGTTGGCGACTTTCTTGCATTGCCATAATGTTATTCGGCCCGGGCGTGATTGCCATCGTCAAACTGTACGAAAAAAAGCCAAGCATTTACGATTCCTCCTAGAAATAACGGCCTTTTTTCGCCCGTCATTCGGTTTTCTAATCATTTTACCATAAAATAGTTAATCATTAACTTTCTTAATTGTAAATCAATCTGGAAATCAATTTTCAGAAAACTATACCAATTCAGAAATTTCATTCAGTAAACGCTTGTGTAACAGCATTTATTAAATACTTCTTGCTTTATAAAAGTTAGACCATTATACTCATATCTTGTACGCTACTCAGATTTTTTCATTACATTTCCATAAGAGAAAGAAGTTGACGAGATGTCTCAAATTTATCAAGCCTACCTCGCCGGCCACTGGCAGACGAGCGCTTCTAACCAAACCATTACGATCGAATCTCCTTGGCAGCACCAACCCTTAGGTGACATTCAAGCCGTTACGCAAGCCGAAGTCGACGCTTGCATTAAACAAGCCAAACAGGCGCAACCCGCTTGGGCCGCACTCTCCAATAGCGAACGTGGCGCCTACCTCAATCAATGGGCCGATAACTTACTCGCTAATAAAGCCGAGTTAGCTGAAACGGTCATGAACGAAGTCGGTAAAAACGCCGCCGATGCCGAAAAAGAAGTTGTCAGAACCGCAGATTTGATTCGTTACACGGTTCAAGAAGCCCTTCATATGCACGGTGAAAGTGTTCGTGGTGATGGCTTCCCTGGCGGCTCTAAGAATAAACTTGGGGTGATTGAACGCGTTCCGCTTGGGGTCGTGCTCGCCATCTCGCCATTTAACTATCCGGTTAATTTGGCGGCAGCTAAAATTGCGCCAGCGTTAATGGCTGGTAACGCGGTGATCTTCAAACCAGCAACTCAAGGCGCCATCAGTGGCATCAAGATGATTCAGTCGTTGGCCGCAACTGGTTTACCAGCCGGTCTCCTTAGCCTCTTGACCGGCCATGGTTCTCAAATTGGGGATTATCTCACGGAGCATCCAGATATCAATATGATCAGCTTCACCGGGAGCACCCAGACCGGTAAGCACCTATCTGCTAAATCCATCATGGTCCCACTCGTCTTGGAACTTGGTGGCAAGGATCCGGCGATTGTTTGTTCAGACGCTGATCTAGACGTCACCACTGCTGACATTATTGGCGGTGCATTCTCCTATTCAGGACAACGATGCACTGCTGTCAAACGGGTCCTCGTTTCCGAACGGGTCGCCGATGACCTTGTTGCTGGCTTGAAGAAACAGGTCGAAGCCCTCACCGTTGGGTCGCCAGCCGATAACAGCAAAATTGTGCCTTTAATTTCCGAAAAGGCAGCTGACTTCGTTCAAGATTTGATTGACGATGCTTTAGCCAAAGGTGCGACCCTGGTCACGGGTAACAAACGTGAAGGTAACTTGATCTACCCAACACTTCTTGATCACGTGACCCCCGACATGAAAGTGGCTTGGATCGAACCCTTCGGCCCAGTCCTCCCCATTATTCGGGTCGAATCTGTCGCTGAAGCCATCAAGCTCGCTAATCAGTCTAAATTCGGTCTGCAAGCCAGTGTCTTCACGCAAGACCTTGATAAGGCCCTGCGCATCGCAGGCGGTGTCGAAGCTGGCACGATTCAAGTCAACGGCCGTCCAGAACGCGGGCCTGACAACTTCCCATTCTTAGGCGTGAAAGCCTCTGGCATGGGCACTCAAGGCGTGCATAACAGTATCCTATCAATGTCACGTGAAAAATTAACCGTCATTAACTTAAAATAACCGCAACCATCAAACAGGCACCCTTTAAACTCTGAAATCAAAGTTTAAGGGGTGCCTGTTTTAATGCGTTAAGTTTAACGCGTCTCATCCGTCAAATTCAGTGCTGTTTGCTCAACGGTCGGATCTTCACGTTCATAAGGTTGCTCCGAAATATTAAATAACGGAATTTCTGGCATAGCGGCTAGTTTCGCCCTCACTCGTTCGTGGCCCTTTTCATCCGCAATTCGTTGTAGTTCGCCGATTCGTTTTTCCTGCTTCAAAGTGGTATTTTTTAGCTTTGGTAAACGCTGGAAACTGAAGCGAAACCCGATAATGGTTCGGCCCTGTTTCACGGTTTCAACCGTAAATCCTGATAACAATGGCGTTAACTCCTCAATAATTGGTTTGATCACCCGGTTATTGATTTGTGATCCGCGATATGACTTGGGAAACCCAAGCTCCTGACGCAGTTTATCAACCGTAAATTCGAGGGTGGCCGTTGAGGTTCGCCACTGCATCAGGTGCATGTACATGATTTTGGCATACTTGTTATGAATCTCAACGAAATCGGGTAACAGGTACATCGTATAGGAATTTTCGAGATCATTTAACACCCACGTTAACTTCGGGTTGACGGAAACTTCCAGTGACATGTTCTTTCGATCCAATTCAAAGTTGTAAAAGAGGTGCCCAGCCCCTTCCTTATCGTTTTCAGTATCAACATACGCGATATTAACGTTGGTCACCTTATAATACGTTGACATCACCACTTTAGCCATCCGCTCACGCGTTGTGGCAGTATAGCCGGTCAACTCACGTAACTGAGAGAGCGGAATCGTGATCGTATCGGACTCCTTTTCAACCAACTGTGCACACAGTGCCATAAACACGTTTAATTCAATTTTAGTAAAGCCCGAGTAATCAAACGAGTTTAACCCGTTGTCCACCTTGACGATTGTGTGACCGCCAAGGGATAGCTGCGCCTGTCTACTCTCAGTCGTTAGTTCCGTCATCTTGCACCCATCCTCTAAATAACAAAAATTCTGTAGCACCGTTTTTGAACACTTGTTCCCACTTTAACACAGTGTGAAACCGAGTTCAATACGGTGATTTAACGCCGTTTAACACCCTTAATCGCCCTCAAATTCAGAATTAGCGTTACTTAAATAGAATTCTTGTTACGTTAACAGAATTTTTGTTATCTTAGCAGAATTTTCGTTATTTTAATAACGATAAAATCATTTATTTAGACGCCAAATAATGGCTAAAAAAATTTTAATAGCCGGTATGAGCCGAATTTTCTAAATCAGGGCGTCAGTTTTTAGCCAACAGAATTTCTGTTACTTAAGCAGAATAACTGATATATATCGCAGAATTTTGGTTATTTAACTCAGAATTAGCGTTATTTAACAAGAGAATTTTAGTTATCGATTACAGAAATTCTGTTACGCAAAATAGAACCGCCGTTACGTCACTAGAATTTTGGTTACTTCAACAGAATTATTGTCATTTTATGTTCCGTTTAACCCTGATTTAACAGTCTTTTAACCGTCATTAAAGACTTAGGTTTAAGGGTTAAAGGTTATTAAAGCTATAACACTAAAGGAAGTCAACGCCCTGTTGTCCATCGTCGATACGGTAATTCTGCCTCAGTTGGATTTAACTTAACTGCAAATCAACGAACGTGTTACAATTATAAATGAAAGCCCTTCCATTTAAGCTATCACCCGTTTTTGTCTCGAATTAGGTTGAATGGTGGCTTTAATTGAACCCACTTTTTTCAGGAAAGGGATGTTTGTTATGCAAGCAACAGCTATTAAAACGATTGCCAATATCGGTGCTGGTACCATGGGTCATGCAACGGCGCTTCAATTTGCGATGGCTGGCTACACCGTTAATTTATTAGATGTCTCAACCGAGGCACTGGATGCTGGTCGGCAACAAATCGAACACGACCTTGAAACCTTCAACCATACGGGAATGTTGACTGATTTTCCAACTAAGATTCTTGACCACATCCACTTTACGACTGATTACAAAACTGCGTTAACGGACGCTGATTTCGTTATCGAATCGGTGATCGAAGATATGGCCATCAAACAAAGCGTTTGGCAAAAAGTTGAACAGTTCGTCAAACCAGATGCCATTCTAGCCACGAACACGTCTGGTTTGGACCCAACCAAAATTCAATCAGTTTTAACCCATCCGGAACGGTTCGTCGTTGCCCACTTTATGAATCCGGCACAACTGATGCCGCTCGTTGAGGTTGTTCCTGGCGAGCATACTGCCCCAGAAATCGTGACGGAAACGGTCGCTTTACTGAAACACGTCGGCAAACATCCGGTTCCACTCAAAAAAGCCGCTCTCGGGTTCGTCGGCAACCGGATTCAACTCGCTGTTCTCCGGGAAGCCTTTCATATCATCGGCGCCGACATCGCAACCCCCGAAGCAGTCGATGATATTATCAAATACAGTTTAGGCCGTCGCTGGAACCTAATCGGGCCAGTTGCGAGCGCCGACCTCGGTGGTCTCGATGTGTTCAAGAGTATCAGCGATTACCTTTACGCTGACTTGTCGCATCAACAAGGCCCCGACCCACACCTGCAAGAGAAAGTTGAGCAGGGAAAACTGGGATTGAAGACTGGCGAAGGTTTTTACGACTGGTCTGGTGAAACCGGTCAAAAACTGGTTCAGTTCCGGGATGAAGCCCTTTTAAAACAGTTAAAAGCTGATCAACAAGAAAACCAATCTGAGCAATAACTAAAATGGCATCATGAGTTTACCAATCTGGTGAGCTCATGATGCCGTTATTTTGTTTGGACTAATCTTGCTTAACGTTTAATGCTGCAACGATTGCTGGTTCCATCTTTTCTGGTTTATAGATTGGCGCATATCGGTCGATCAATTGACCATCTCGGCCAATTAAAAACTTCGTAAAGTTCCATTTGATCCGACCATGCCCTGCGGTTTCTTTCAGGTATGTGAACAAGGGGTCTTCATCATCACCGTTGAGGCGAACCTGCTGAGTCATTGGGAACGTTACGCCGTAGTGTAACTGACAGTATTCACTGGTCGCTTCATCTGAATCTAGTTCCTGATGAAATTGGTTAGAGGGTAGACCCAAAACCTCAAGTCCCTGCTCGTGGTACTTTTGGTAGAGGGCTTCAATTCCCTTCAATTGTGGCGCCAGTCCGCACTTACTTGCGGTATTTACAATCAGGAGCACCTTGCCCTGATACTGACTAAAATCAATCGCTGTTCCGTTCATTTCGGTTTCTTGAAAGTCATAAATGGCTGTCATTTAAAAAACTCCCTTCGTGATTCCCTATTTCACAACTTTTCGTAATTCGGTCACTAGCCGTTGGTTATCTGCCAACATGCGCTCATAGTCCGCCGCAGTCAACGCTGTTTGGTCTTGAATACAGTGGAGAATGGCACTCACGATTTCAGCCTGCTGGTCGCGGGCTTGATCGGTCAATGTGATAATGAGCTGACGTTGATCCTCAGCTGGCCGAGTGCGGGTCACCCACCCCGCTTGTTCCATGCGTTTCAACATCGGCGTGAGCGTATTGCTCGCCAGATGAAGCTGGTCTGCTAACTCGTGAACGGCTTGTTGATCTCGCTCCCACAATGCCAGCAAGACTAGGTACTGCGGGTACGTGAGTTGATATGGCGTCAATGCTTGCTGATAAAATTGATTAAATAATCGATTGGCGTTGTACACCGAAAAACAAAGTTGTTCCGCCAAACTTAATGCCTGTGTTGCCATAAGTCACCTCACCTCGTTAGATTGATCGTGTCGGAATAGTTCGTACACGATTGATTAGTTTAACTATAGTGCTTTTGACCACTAAATACAACTTTATTACAAAATAGTCTGATGGCCGAGGTCTATCGGATTGCCGTTATAACGCAAAAAAGAGAGTGTGCAAAAACTCGTTTAGGTCCCAGAATATAAAAGAACCGGCCCGTGGATTCCTGGTTTTGGAATCTACGGGCCGGTTCTTTTATATGGCCGGGGCCTGAGTTTTGGCGCACGTTTAGACTAGATAACAGTCTTGAGATAAAGTGAAATTTTTAACTCACTTCGAGTTAAGAAATTAGTTCGATACTTACCAATATGGACCTTTTTCTTAGCCCCTTCTCTCATCCTTAAACTAACTTGCCTGTCGTTCCGGTCCAGCAGGTCTTGGCTTACCAAAGTAATACCCTTGCACATACCGAACACCAAGTTGCGTTGCAAAGGCCAAATCGGCCTCAGTTTCAACACCTTCAAGCACAAAGCTCAGTTGATTTTCTTTGGCGATTTGAACCCAGAATTGAACCCGTTCTCGAAGTTCAGCATCGCTGGTAGTTTGGCGAAGATTTTGCATCGCAAATTTAACGCCGTTAATGTAAGGCACAATATTACGCACCATTTCAAAACTGTTATCACTACCAACATCGTCGATCAAAATTTTAATTTTAGATGCTCGATAGACCGCACAGATTCGCCGCATTGTCTGAGAATCAGTCAACGCCGTAATTTCAATCGTTAAATTATCGGGGCCTTCATCACTTTCCGCGAACTGAGTTAGGGCTTCTGCTAAATCTAGGTCCACAAACTGAGCGGCAGTTAGATTCATGTTGAAGTTTTGTAACTCAGTTTGTGCCATGAAATCTTTTAACAACGAAATTTGCATCCACGCTGGTAACTCAAACGTATCTGGTAAGATCCAGCGTTTCTGCAACTCGTCATAGGTCCGCAATAGTAATTCATGATAAAATCGAGGCTGCCCTGCCCGATCAATATCATAAACACCCTGTGAGAAGTAACAGTAATCGTTTAACCGCTTTTCAATGCTACTTGTTCCAGAAATCAGCTGGTTATCTAAGGTAATCATATCGCGACCGTTGCGTTTACTCTTAGAGAGCGCATCATCCACCCGTTTGTAAATATCGTTAATACTTGTGTCTTCGGGTTGCTGTGACGTCACACCAACCGAAGCCGTTACCACAATACTGTGATTGGCATACGAAAATTCGGATTTTCGAATTGCCTGCCAACAGCCTCGAATCACCGACATCACCTGATCCGGCGTGTGGTTGGGAAAGGCCACGTTGACCTCTTCGCCCGAAGTAAAGTACAGTCGATGCTCAATATTGGCATTATTCAACACACGGCTTAAAGTGGCCGTTAGACCAATCAGAACCGTATTGCCAGCCAGGATGGCCAAACCGATCGTTTAACTGCCGGAAATGGTCAATATCGAGCGCTACGAAGGTCAATGGTGTGTGTTGCTGCTGCGCTTGATCAAATAACTGGGTCAATTCTCCCTGCTGGCTGTCAGCTTGACCAACATTGGTACCCTGTTCATACGACGCCAAGCGTTCCAATTGGCGATTGCGTTGTTCCTGTCGATACTGCCGCATCCAGTAGCCCACAACAATACATAACATGAGCGAATACAATGCCATGCCCTCAACCCGCATCAGGTTATCCAACGGCATTCCCATTGAAACCGCAGGCGCGCTCAACCAAAACAGTCCCGCCACAAAAATCGACGCAACCATCATGTAAAGGCTGCGATGGACCGTACCAGCCCGCTCCCGGTGAACAAGCACAATAATCACCGTAAATCCCAACAACGCTAACAGTGTTGGTAAGTGCCAAAAATTCGTGGCATGGTGCATCCACCAAACGCCCAAGACAGCAACCATTTGAAACCCGACTTCTACCCGGTTGAAACCACCAAACATTAACGGGACAATTAGCACGTAGAGGGCAAGGTTGTGATAAATCAATGCCGTGTTGTTATGCATGAACGCCATCGTAATCAAGTGAACGCCTAAGCCCAATCCCAATGAGAGTAGTACCAGATAAATTCGCCGGCCAACTCGCCGCAGTTTAGTCAAATCACCTGCATCGGTTTCAAACACGTCTGACCAAACTCGTTGATAATACTGAATGAAGCCAATACTAAAGAAGCTAAGGACCGCTACCCGCTGAAAGAAGAGTAGCCACTCCCGATACTGTTCATAGTCCATTTATTTTCCCCATTCAAGGTCGCCCTAATTTAAATACTTTTAAGAATAAGTATTATCTTAACACGTTTTACTAGGCAACCTCAATACGGTATTATTTTACGTTTATGTATCATTTTGGAATTTTATCAACTTTTTGTGCCAAAACAGCGACTATTGTGGTATCAACACCAAAAACTGTTATTTTCGCAATCAAACATTGCCTAAATAACAGTTTTTCTGGTTATTGTTCGCAATTACCGTTACTGAACCAACCAGAACCCTAATAACGTCAGACCAATTCCGCCTAAAATAAATAAACTCATCGTCGCCACGAACACCAAACGATCCTTAATCCAATTTTGACGCTTTTCGTCATCCGTTAAAGTCTGCTGTTTCTGAAAGGCCACAATTTCGCTATACGTCCGTAACTGATGACGCGCTTTCCACTGCTCTACCCGGATACCTGCATAGATTGCACCCAACGTAAACGTAATTGGAATCACCGCTCCCCACCAACCTAAAATCATGACCGATGGCCCAGTACTGAACGCAGTCAGTCCCAATAAAACAGTCATCACCACTACCAACCGATTCGAACGAACCGTATCTAATTCCTGCTTCATGACATCAACATCTCCCTTCACTAACTCATCTAAGGAAATATCAAATAAGATGCTCAAACGAAGCAAATTCTCCAAATCTGGATAACTCCGACCTGTTTCCCAATTTGAAACCGTTTGGCGTGAGACGTACAGTTTTTCCGCCAACATGTCCTGGGTTAACCCAAGTCGTTCTCGGTGGTGCTTAATTTGCTGATGAATGTGCATCATATTGATCGCTCCTCAATCCCTAAACTAGCACGATGTTGATGCCACTACCGCCAAACTCACTTATAACTGACCTAAATTGGCTGTCAAACTTTATTGTCATCCCTATTCTAACGGTTAACAACCACCTAAACTAGGTTTAAATTCAATTTAAAACGCCCTGAATCAGCCAATCGGCAAATTCAGGGCGTTACTTCATTTATTATTTAATATCCCGTAAAAACTGATCAAAGTCCTCGCGCCGGTACAACTGGCGGTTGCACTGATCACTGTCCGTACAGATATAGTTGCCCTTTTTCGTGTAACGACCGTCACCACCCGTTTTGCTGATGGCGGTGAAGAGGGAAACGTTCCCCTCTTGGTGGCAGATTGCACAAAAACCCTTGATCACGGTGGCAGAAAGGTCACCGTTCAGACCTGCTAGCCTTCCATCTGTATAGTACAACAAGTACTTGCGCCGCGTTCCGAGGTCGTTCCAACCGATGTAGGTGTGCTCACGTAAGTCGATTGCCTCAAAATCGGGCTGCTTCAGTTTTTTAACTTTCCGGAATACCTTCTCAACCTGCTTCTTACTTGGTTGTGCGAAACCAACCACATGAGCCTTAAACGTCTCAAAATACCGATCCGTCGCTTCGCGTCTCACTTGGTGATCCAACGCAAAGCTAATCAAATCCTCCATTTCAGGTGCCGGTGTCGGCACGATCTGGCGAATCTGCTCAACCGCCAATGATTGGACGGCATCGACGGTTCGATGATCGTTGACCGATTTGTAGTTATCGATCAAGTTATAGACGATGGCTTTCAGTTGCATGTATTGATAAGGTTGTAATTCTAATGTCATGAAGAATTCCTTTCGTTTCAAATCAGAATCAGTAGAAAGGAAATTCCAATCTAGTGATTCGGTTACCAGACAGCAACCGCTTCACCAGAAGATACGAGACGTACCAAACTATCACCCCCAATAAGTGTAACTGCTAGTTTAACAGATTAGGTGGTGGTATTGCAAGTCTATGTTTGTGCTAGCGTAAGCGTTAGACGTGATTTAGGTGTTGGCTGTTTATCGTCGTTTTGCTCACCAAAGCCGCATTGAGAAGCGCTCGTTCAGGCTACAAAATTCGGCGCCACTTAACCTGTTATTTTCCGTGGTTCTTGAAGTTATAAAAATTTGTCAACCACGTACTTTCTGGCCACCGCGCCGAATGGTGCTGCGCGAGGCAAAAAGCTATGTGTAGCGGCCTCGCTCCGCACACTAGCAAAAAAGCCCCGTCACCGAGACCGGCAACGGAGCTTTTTAATGTTAAAGTTTCAGAATTACTTGTTCAATGGCGTCCAAGCCCACTTAGTAAATTCTTCAATATCGCGACCTTCGTCACGGGTAACCTTGAAGTGCTTAGCTAAGATGTCATCCATCTTCTTGTCAAAGGCTTCGGCAGCAGCAGCGTCGATAGCACCCTTGGCAGCCAAGGTGTTAACAGCATCCTTAGCTTGGTGGAAACGGTCTAATTCTGAGTAGACACGCATATCGTAAGCAGTGGTGATGTCACCATCTTCACGGTAACCGTGGACACGTAAGCCTAAGTGTTCGCGTTCGTAGAAGAATGATTCGATCAAGTCTTCGTAACCGTGGAAACCAAAGACAACAGGAGTCCCTGATTCGCCGAAGAATGAGCTGAATTCAGCATCAGTCAAGGCACGGTCGTCGTTCAATGGGCCGTTCTTCTTTTGAAGACGTTCCAATTCAACAACGTTGACGTAACGCATCTTAACAGTTGGGAAGGCTTCGTTAACTAAGTGTAAAGCAGCCAACGTTTCGATGGTTGGTTCAACACCAGCACTTGCAAAGACGATATCAGCGTCTTCGCCTTCAGCAACAGTAGATGCCCAGTCGATGGTCTTCAAACCAGTGTTAGCCAATTCTTCAGCTTCATCGATTGAGAACCATTGTTGACGAGGTTGCTTAGAAGCAACGATGTGGTTAACCTTTTGACGGTCAGTGAATGCACGGTCAAAGACAGCTAATAAGGTGTTACCATCAGCTGGCAGGTATTGACGGATAAAGTCAGACTTCTTTTCTGACAAGTGAGTCAACATACCTGGATCTTGGTGGGTGTAACCGTTGTGGTCTTGTTGGAACACAGTTGAAGTTGAGATCAAGTTCAATGATGGGTAATCATTGCGCCAGTCTTCAGCAGCAGCTTGACGGATCCACTTGAAGTGTTGAGTAGTCATTGAGTCAACGACACGAAGGAATGATTCGTATGAAGCGAAGATCCCTTGACGGCCAGTTAACGTGTAACCTTCCAACCAACCTTCAGCTTGGTGTTCAGATAATTGAGCATCCAAGATACGGCCTTCTGGGGCTTCGTATTGGTCGTTTGGTTCCTTAACTTTGCTCATCCATTGACGGTTAGTAATGTTGAACATTTCCCAGAGACGGTTTGACATCGTTTCGTCAGGGCCGAAGATCCGGAATGAGTTAGGGTTCTTAGTAGCAACGCCAGCAAAGAACGTAGAAAGAACGTTCATATCCATGTTACGGTTGCCATCTGGCAATTGAGTCCCACGGTTGCTTTCGTTGATTTCGTTTGCGTAATCTTTCCAGTTAGGTAAGTCAAGCAATGCAGGCTTTTCGCCACGTGCACGACCACCGTTAGCAACTGGGTTAGCTGCCATCCGCTTGTCACCCTTAGGTGCAAAGTCAGCAACTTCAGCCTTCAATGAACCGTCAGCGTTGAACAATTCAGTTGGCTTATATGAGTTCATCCATGCTTCGAATTCTGGTAATTCGCTCAAGTTCTTTTGGCTCAAGCCAAGTGGTACTTGGTGCGCACGGAATGAATCTTCGATTGGTTCGCCGGCTGGGTTGTGAGTAGGACCGCCCCAACCCTTTGGTAAACGAGCGATAACAACTGGCCAAGCAGCGATTTCGCCATCTTCGTAACGGCCGTTTTCACGGGCGTCCTTTTGGATTGCCTTGATGTCTTCGATAGCTTGATCAAACAACTTAGCAGCCTTTTCGTGGTAAGTCATGTAATCATGGATATCATCGTTTTCAAGGAAACGTGGTGACCAGCCTAAACCTTCGAAGAACTTCGTGATTTGTTCATCACTCATCCGACTGAAGAGCGTTGGGTTGGAAATCTTGAAGCCGTTAACGTCAAGAATTGGCAATACGGCACCGTCGTTCTTAGGGTTCAAGAACTTGATTGAGTTCCAAGCAGTCATCGCTGGACCAGTTTCAACTTCGCCATCACCAACAACCGTAAAGGCAATTTGGTCTGGGTTATCTAAAACGGCACCAGTAGCATGTGATAATGAGTAACCAAGTTCGCCACCTTCGTGGAGAGAACCAGGTGTTTGGGCAGTCATATGTGACCCAATCCCACCAGGGAATGAGAAACGCTTGTATAAGCGTGACATACCTTCAAGGTCTTGCGTGATTTCTGGATAAGCATCAGTGTAGGTACCATCCAAGTAAGAGTTAGTAACCATTACTTGGCCACCGTGACCAGGGCCACCAATGTAGAACATGTTCAAGCCGTACTTGTTGATCAAACGGTTAGCGTGAGCATAAAGGAAAGTTTGGCCTGAGATAGTCCCCCAGTGACCAATTGGCTTAACCTTAACGTCGTCTGCCTTGATTGGTGTGTTAGTTACTGAGAACAATGGGTTGCTCTTCAGGAAGATCATACCACCTGAAAGGTACGTTGTGGCACGCCACCATGCATCAACTTTTTCCAAGTATGACTTGGAATCGAAATCTACTGCCATGAAATTACACTCCTTCGTAAATAAATACAGTCTTTCAAACAATTAACGTGAATCATCAAAAGCCATTTTGTACTTGTCTAATAATACCAATATTTCGACAAAAGTCAACAATTTCTGAAATTGATACGGTCCAATTATTTATTTTTCTTTTTTAAAAGACGCTAATCCATTGATACATCACGGTTTCACGTCACTTTCAAAAATTAATATTTTTAACGCTAATTCGGAAGAAATCGGGTAATCTCGTCCGATTTGTCAGCCAAATTTTCAGTCGTTTTCACTAAATCCACCCGACTTAAAACGAAATCGAAACTGATTGAACGACCTTATGCTTGTAGAAATCAAATGATTATCTTTATGCAGAATAGCAAAAAACACTCACAAAATTCGAGTGAATTTCGTGAGTGTTTTCAGCTACTACGTCTATGCCGAACGAATAATCATTTCAACCCCGCGTTTGAGTCTTTGGAGCCCATCCGTCAATCGCTCTGCCGGACACGCAACGTTGATGCGGACGAATTGATCACCATTTCCTCGATACTCAGCACCGTTGGATAGGAACAACCCTGTCTGAGCACGCAACTGTTGACTAAACTGCGTTGCTGATAGGTTTAGTTGACTGATATCTAACCACACCAGATAAGTCGCGTCGCCTTTAACAACCTGTAATTGAGGGAGTTGTTCAGCCACAAAATTAGCAACTTGATCCTTATTAGCTTGTAATTGCTGGCGCAACGCTAGGACCCACTCGTCACTTTGTGTATACGCCGCAATTGTCGCTGGAATTGCAAAAGTGTTGGGTTCTGCAAGTTCATCCGTGTTAAGTCCCCGATCCACGATTGCCCGTAACTGCGGATTCGGCACGATGACGGTTGCCGTGTGCAGTGACGCAACGTTGAACGTCTTGCTTGGCGAAACACAAGTCACACTGTGCTGCGCGTTAACGTTATTCACTGACGCAAACGGGATGTAATCGACACCAGGTGCCGTTAAATCACCATGAATTTCATCCGAGATTACCGTAACGCCATTTTCCGCTGCCAACTGACCGATTCGGGCCAACGTTTTAGCCGGCCACACGATCCCGATTGGGTTATGTGGATTACATAGGATCATTAACGTCGTCCGTGGTGCCGCCAGTTTTGCTTCAAGGTCCGTCCAATCGATTTGGTACTGGCCGTCAACATACTGGAGGTCACTTGATAGCGTGTGCCGCCCGTTATTTTCAATTGAATGGTAGAAAATATCGTAGACAGGGGCTTGAACCAACACGTTATCACCCACGTTGGACAGTCGGCGAACGGCGGACGAAATCGTTGGCACAACGCCTGTCGCAAAGATCATCCATTCCGTGTCCAACTGCCAGTGGTGCATCGTTTGGTACCACCGTTTAATCGCGTCAAAGTATGCCTGAGGAACTTCTTGATAACCAAAGATGCCTTGCTGAGCCGTTTGGCTGAGTGCCGTTATAATGGCTGGCGCCGTTTTAAAGTCCATATCAGCGACCCACATTGGCAGTTCGCCATCCGCCACGTCCCACTTCACGGAATTCGTGTGTCGCCGATCGATCATTTCTGAAAATGCATCACTCATGCTGATTGCCTCCGAGTTTGAATTTGCGTCTGAGTCGCGTCAATTGCGGGATCGTCGAAAATCACTTCACCAATTGCTGGTGCTTTAATGCGCCCATTCACTGGATTTTTCACGCTATCAATCGTCGTTGTAATCTCAGCATCGATCTCATGACAATACTCAAAGGCTAAGTTAGTGTTGACCAACGCGCAATTCTTCATTGTCAGGTGATCCACGTAGCACAGCCCCTGCTCGCTTTCGATCCAACAGTTAATAAAGGTGATGTTCTTACTATTCCAAGCGAGGTATTCGCCAATCAGGGTTGAATCATAAACCGTCACGTTCTCGCAATTCCAAAAAGCATCGTGCGTCTGGAACGTCGAATGGTGTACTTCGATATTACGACCACCATCAAACGCGTAGTTTCCCGACAACTGCAAATCATTCACAACCACGTTTTCGCAGTTCTTCCCAAAGTAATCACCAGTTGCCGTCACGTGATCAAGTTGGACATCGTGACACCACCACAACGTTTCCTTAGCATCGCTCATCGTCAAGTGGCTCAACTTTAAGTCGCTGGCATGCCGAAACGTTTTGGTATCTTCAATCATCACGTGGTCCATGGTCAAATGTGTGGTGTACCAAATGCCAGCGTGAGCCCCCGCCTTCAAAGTACTCTGAGTTACCGAAATATCATCGCTGTACCAAAGCGGGTATTTCCACTTAAACAACGTATGGTCAATTTTTAAATGGTGGCCATGCTTGAGCGGTGATTCACCGTTTTGAAACGTACTATTCTCAATCTGGAGGTCGTGGGCTTGAAATAACGCCCGTTCACCCTCCATCACTTGCTGATTAATTAATTTCAATCTCTCTTTCAAACTCCTTCAATTCGTTATCGACATCTGAATGGCAACGATTCGGTCGTCAGACTATAAATCTAGTTTAAACGTTGAAGTCCACTCCAAGTCAAATTTTTTGAATCACAATTTGATAAAAATGATTGATTACTTGTCAGAAGGTCTACAACTACCCAACCTAAAAATCGAGTTCCGTCAATTGACGAAACCCGATTTTATCAATTAATCACCAACTGGATGCCAACCACCATTTGATTGAATCCCATCCAAAGTCTTCATATCATCATTGTTGATGACAAAATTCAACTTGGTGTTTGCTTCAACATGAGCCATTGCTCGGGCCTTAGGTAGCGGAACGGCCCCCTTTTGAATGACGTAACGCAGCGCCAATTGTGAAACTGTCACGTTGTAGTGCCCAGCTAACTGTTCTAGCTTAGCGCTGTTCAACAAGCCACCAGTTGCCAACGGTGAATAGGCTTGCACCATGATACCGTGATCTTCCGCTGTTTTCACAATGGTTGGTTGCGTATGGCCAACGTAGTACTGAATCTGATCAACGGCTGGTGCCACCGTTAAGCCGTCCCAATCCAGCAAGTTTTGTAGGTCGTGGGAGTTAAAGTTAGACACGCCAATCGACTTTGCCCGTCCACTAGCATAAATCTCTTGCATTGCGCGCCAGACATTGCGGTTATCGTCATCATGATTTGACCCCATATCATTCCATGGCCATGGCGCATGAATAATGTAGGAATCAACGTAGTCTAAGCTTAACGCCTTCAAACTACTTTCAAAATCTCGTAACGTGCCTTCGTAAGTTTTCGTTTCACCGGGAAGCTTTGTTTGCACAAAGACCTCACTGCGATCGATGTCGAAATCAGCTAACGCTTCACCGACACTTTGTTCGTTTTCATAAGCTTTAGCGGTATCCAAGAAGCGGTACCCCGCCTTCAATGCGTTAGTGACCGCATCATAGGTTTCCTTGCCAGGGCGGGTTTGCCAAGTACCAAAGCCCACTTTGGGCATCTTAATGCCGTTATTTAAATCAAAGGTTTCTGTAATGACTGTCATGGTGTACCTCCTTTAAGTTCTTTAATAGTCTACAACTTGGAGGCCACTCTAAGTCAACGATTTAGCTTCAGTAATTAACCGATAATGCTAAAATAAGCAAAATTGATTGCTAAATTTAACGGTGCACGCTACTATCGAGGTAACTCATATAGAAAGAAGTCCTCATTATGCCATTACTTCAATTTAACCTCGTTCAGGGCAGCTGGACGAAACCGCAAGTGAAAACAATTCTTGATTTAGCCTACGACACGACCTTGGAAGTTTTCCACGCGCCTGAAGGTGACCGTTACCAGACCGTTAGTTTCTTTGATCCTGATTATTTGGTCATGGCCGATACTGGTCTAGGTTTCAACCGCTCCCCACACCGAATTATGTTAAACATTCGAACGAGTCCCCGGCCGGAAGCCGAAAAGCTCACCTTCTATAAGACCTTTTTAGCCAAACTCCAAGCCACCTTTGATCTCGATCCACACGACTTAATGATCGACATGGTTGAAAACGGCTATGCCGATTGGAGTTTTGCGAACGGGCAAGCGCAGTTTATCACTGGCGAGCTATAATCCAGACTGATCCTTAGCATCTTTTGAATGAGTGACGTCGATTCCCACTTTTCAGTTGGCGATTGACGTCACTCATTTTTAGTTGTATTGGCGCTACCGTTTACCGGTCAAGTGCTACCAAACCCTATTGCGTATTTCAAACCACTCGATTCAACTCGAATCGATCAAAATACAGTCTCATCCGTACCAAAATGACGTATACTAGAATTAGAATACATACAAAAGATTGACGTTGTTCGACGTTCAAGTCGTTACGTACACATAGCACAACGAACTTACCACCTGGTGTTAGCTAGCAACACCGCATTATCTTAGTGAAGGGACGCCATGCCATGCTTATTCGCGAAGGCTATATCACAACTAACCAAATTAACGTTCAGGAACAACTCTTATCATTAGAACAACAGGCAAATCGTCACCGAAGATTAAACTTAATTCAATTGATCTGCATGTTACTGATTGTGTTGACTGTAGTAAGCGTTTTAATCATTCAAACGCCTACCGCACTAATCAAATCGGTCACCGTCACCCATGATGTCATGAGTGATCCGGTTATCTTCAGCGGAACCGTCATCATTCTGATTGCCTTTTTGACTTCTTGGCTCGCTTGGATGCAAGACCTCAAGTTCAATGCCGTTAATCAGACGTTTCAGCAGCTCATTGACGACTACCAAGCGGTGATCAATACGTCATTGCCGTTAACTGCCTTGGCCAATGACTTTCAAAAGAAAGTGCACGATGCGACGCAGTTTAACATGGTTAATTTAACCATCGTCTTTGGTATTATGGGTGGGCTGTTACTTTGTGCAATACTCTAGGCGCTATTTGAAAAAGCCGTGACGACTCTTAATTGAGTGTCACGGCTTTTTATTACCTCATCGGATTCGTTTAAGTTGCTGCTTGCTAATCGCGTAGACCGCATCGGCAACGTGATTTAAGAAACTTTGATCGTGTGAGGTTACTAATACGGTTCCGGGATAAGCTTTTAGCAGTTGCTCTAAAGACTCAATGGTTGCAATATCCATAAAATTAGTCGGTTCATCTAAAAGTAAAATATTCGCTGGTTGAACGAATAACCGTGCAAGGGCAAACCGGGTCGCCTCACCCCCACTGAGGGTATTCAGCGGTTGTTGCACCGCCGCTTGCTTAAATCGAAGCTGCGCCAAAATTCGACGCACCACTTTTTCTGGATAATCTGTTTGCCGCATCAGCGCCGTTAACAGTGGTGTTGAATCCGCGGATTGATTACTGAACTGTTGATATATTGCGATTTTTGCCTTTGGTGAAACAACAATGCCTGGACCACCCGTTATAATATCATCAAACAGACTGGTCTTACCACTGCCGTTTGGACCAGTAATGGCAATAACCTGATTCCGTGCAAATTGAAAATTAACGTTGTTTAGCAGTAGCTTTCCAGCGCGCTCAATGGTCACTCGTTCACCTCGAATTGGATAATCATTATGCAATTCTAAATAGGTTGGTACTGGAAAAGTAACCGTCAGTTGGCGGCTAGGTTCAACGTTAACAGCCAACCGTTCAAGTCGTTTTTCCATGGCATTGGCGCGCTTAGCAGCGGCTTTAGCAACTGAATCCTTTTGTTTAGTTGCTGAATAGCGGTCCGGTTTAATGTGCCGTTGTCGTTGCTTTCCGGATACTCGATCAGCTTGGCCCGCCCGTTGTTTTTGTTGAGTGATTGCTTGTTGCAATCGTCGCTGCTCACGATGAGTAACTTCCGCTTGCCGCTTCATGGTCACCCGTTCAGTATCTAATTGCGCCTGATACGCTTGATAATTACCATTAAAAACGCGAACTTGGCCATCAGCAATCACCCAAAGTTTAGTGACGATTTGGTCAAGAAACGTGCGGTCATGACTGACAATCAGTAATGTGCCGTAATAATAACGCAGGTCATCCGTTAACTCGCGGATACCCGCTTGATCCAAATACGTTGTTGGTTCATCCAAAAGTAACCCTGAATCACCATTAGCCAGTAGTAACTCGATTCGGCGCCGTTGTTGCTCGCCACCGCTTAAGGTTAAAGTGCTTTGAGCGTCATCACTAAATCGATGACGCGTTTTCAAACTCGGTCTCTGTGATAAATAACCCCACGTTTGAAAATTTTGCACCGTGCCACGTTGCGGGATCAATTGTTGTGCTACAATTCTCAATAACGTCGTTTTGCCTTGACCATTATCGCCAATAATCCCAATCCGCTCTCCCTGATACACTGCTAAATGATCAATTGTGAGTGTCCGTGTTTCAGTCAGTGGTTGATTGATTTGATTGAGTGTTGCAACTAGTGAAGTCATACATGCTCCTTACTCGAGAGACATGTCAATCAGTCTTCGCAACTCAGTGCTATTCAATTGTCATGTCTCCCAATTACCTCAGTGTCTATTACTGTTTAGTCACTAAGGATGGTGCGTAACTTCATCGCAGCTGTCATTATCAGCACACCCTTCTACTTTGTTACCCTTAGTCTACCAAATCGATTAATCTTCGACAACCGCTTACAGTTGACCTTTAGCTCGTTAATGGTAAGATAGGTCTAATTTACTTTGGAGGTCCTCACCATGCACGCAATCGTTGTTCGCCATCCCGGTGGCCCAGAAGTCCTTGAGTATACGACTGTTCCAAAACCAGTTGTGAAACCTGGTTGGTCACGGATCAAAGTCGCGGGATTTGGCATTAATCACTCAGAAATTTTTACTCGTCAAGGCGACTCACCCTCGGTGAAGTTCCCGAGAATTTTGGGCATCGAAGTCACGGGGATAATCGATGTCAGCACTGATACCAAACTCCATCCCGGTCAACGCGTCGTTTCGTTAATGGGGGAAATGGGACGCGACTTTGATGGCAGTTATGCTGAATACGTGCTGGTACCCAATCACCAGATTTATCCGGTAACCACCACGCTCACACCAGCTCAGCTGGCTGCCGTACCGGAAACATACTATACCGCGTTTGGCATCTTCAATAGTCTCCAACTCAAGGCTGATGATCGGGTGCTCATTAGGGCAGCTACCAGTGGCGTTGGTGTGGCAGTCATCAAACTGATCCAGTCGTTACCGTTTAACACCAATATCACGGGAACAACTCGCAATCCATGCAAGCAACACCGCCTACAACAGCTTAATTTGGACAAGGTACTCATTACCGAAGATCCGTTGATATTACCAGGTTCAGCTGGTCAGTTTGATAAAATCGTCGACTTAGTTGGTCCGGCCACCATTGCGGATTCATTTACTCATCTCTCTGAATTCGGCATTTTAAATTCGACCGGTCAACTCGGTGGGCAATGGACGATACCAGAATTTGACCCCATTGTCGACATTCCGAACAATCGTTATCTGACCGGTTTTTACTCGGGTAACGTGACAGCTGACCAGATTCAACATCTCGTCACCTATATTGAGAATCATCAAATTGATGTTACGCCTGATAAGACGTTCGACCTCGCACACACCCGTGAGGCGCATGAATATCTGGCACAATCAACCGGCATCGGTAAAGTGGTTGTGTTGATCTAACATAAGCAACAACAAAAACTACGATAATCGTTTAAATTGGACGATTACCGTAGTTTTTTTGATGACGTTGACTCAGATGGTTAACTCATCGGTGCAACTTGACCGATACCGTTGCCCGTTGTCGCCACCACACCGTTACTGGTTTCAAATAAATGCCAATCAAAATAAGAAGCGCACCTAGATAGGCCACCGGCGTCATCATTTCCTGCAATAACAATCGCGCCAAGATGGCTGAAAATACCGGTTCCAACGAGAAAAACATGCCAACATTCGTAGCGGACGTGTACCGTTGGGCGAATGCTTGAACCGTGAATCCATAAGCCGAGCACAATAACGACAATCCTAAAATCGACGTCCACTGAACCACCGTGTGCGGCAATTCAATCTGCCCCAACAGCATTGACCCAATCAAGGCGAAGAGACTCGCAAATCCCAATTGCAAAACGCCGAGCTGAATTGGTCGTACTGACCGCACAAACCGATTTGATACAATGATGTGAACTGCGTATAACGTGGCCGAAATCAAACACCACAGACTACCAATATTAACGTGTGAAAAGCCGCCCGTTAGCGCCACTAATCCCGCGAGGACGATACCTAAACTCACTAGCTGAATTCGAGAAGGCGCTTGTCGGGTTATGCCAAACTGAATAAGTGGTACGATCACTACGGTTGTATTGGTTAAAAATGCCGCTTCGGAGGCCGAGGTGTATTTAACGCCATACAACAATCCCAAGAAAACACCACACAGCAAAGCGCCCGCAATCGCACCAGCAATCAGTGTTCGCCGATTCATCGGCCACAATTGTCGATGAAAAATGGCAACCAGAATTAAAAATGCAATGCCACAACGTAGCGCAACCACAAATAGTAAGGGCAGGGAAACTAGCCCCCACTTCATGAATATGTAAGATAGCCCCCAAACCAATGAAACACTTACTAGGAGCCAATTCGCTTTCGTTTCAGTCATTGTGCCACCTGTGTAACCCTAAATTTTGCCAGATTGACATTGTTAGTCACCCTTTCCTTTGAACTTATAGGTTAGTATAATAAGAGCTAAACCATAAGTACAACGAATGTTACTGATGTTAACATTAGAAAGTGTGATGTATCGTGAATCGATTTCTAGTTCTCCAAACCATTCTACAATTTGGGAGTTTCACGAAAGCGGCAGACGCACTCGGATACACCCAGTCAGCCGTTAGCCAAGCCGTTGCGTCCCTCGAAACTGAATTTGACGTTAAACTGCTAAACCGTTCTCGAAACGGGGTTGCGTTAACGATTGCTGGTCAGCAACTTTATCCGCTAATGCAACAAACACTCCGACAGTATCAAGCCGTAAAAGAAACCGCTAGTGCGATTCGTGGTCTCGACACTGGATTGGTTCGAATCGGCACCTATTCCAGCATTACCCGAACCTGGCTACCAAAGTTAATCAAATCATTCCAACAAGATTACCCCAACGTTGATTTCGTTTTTTACATGGGGGATTACAGTGCCATTGGCGAATGGTTACGCACAAACATGATTGATTTTGGAATTACCTCGCCCGTTGGCACCCAGGGGTTTCAAACCGTGCCCATTAAACGGGGCGACATGCTGGCGGTGCTCCCTGAGCAACACCCATTAGCCCAGTTAACAGCGGTCCCAATTGAAAAACTAGCAACCGACCCATTCATTCTATTGGAAGAAGGTAGCTACAGCGAACCGCTAACCGCCTTTCAGCGTGCCGGTGTTACGCCGAACGTAAAATTCCGAGTTCATGACGACTATGCGATTATGACAATGGTGGAAGCAGGCCTTGGTGTTAGTATTTTGGCTGAGCTCACCCTCCAACGAATGCCGTTTAAATTAGCAACGCGACCACTAACACCACCGTTAACGCGTGAAATTGCGTTAGCGTATCGTGACTGGGATAGTCTGCCCATTGCGAGTCAGACGTTTATCAACCAATTGCTGGCACAGCAGGATCAGTTGCCGTGACCACTGTGCTGATATCAGCAGTCTGTACACTGCATATTTACTGAGGATTAGGCGTAATGCCCCGGTTTTTAAACCGGGGATGTTAGCCCGTTTGCTTAATGCAATTTTGATACTTAGCTTTAAAATTTTCCACTTTTTAGCATTCTGGTGATTATTTCGCACATCTTGATATAATCGACAAAAAATGGGGCAATTTTTTCTCGGTGCACCGACTTTGTCTGAAATGAACATATGTTCTTGATGGGCACTTCTTTTCTTA
>NZ_BAABMI010000067.1:0-23538 GCF_054785195.1 Secundilactobacillus muriivasis
AAAACGTAAAATCCCCATCAAGCACTTGAATCATGTGTTTGATGGGGATTTTGGAGTTTCTGGTGAATAATTCAGGTATTACAGTGGTAAATTAATATTTAAAAATCAAAATGATTATATTTATGTGGCAAGTATTCCGTCAAAATCTAAAAATTACTATCAAAATGGAGATAGAAAAGAACTAATTGGTAATGTTGATAGGATATTAAATACACTTGCATTATTAAAGAGTAATTCATTTGAAAATGCGTTACTACCGATAGCTGTTATAAATAAAGCCGTATCGATCTCTAACCAACCAGGTATCTCTATTTTAGAGAAATTTGCTAAGCAAAAACTAAATAAGTAGCATAGTACTATATAAAATACGTAATAATATTTCTAGGGTGATAAGTCATGGGTATTTAAATGAGTAATGAATAAAATGAGGGTGTATTTTAATGGAAAATAGAATCATTAATTCATTAATGAAAAATTTTGCAAAGAGTAATGAATTGTCAACAACAAACGAAAGTGCACTTTTTGAAGAGTTTTCTACGTATTATGTGGTGTCTAAACTGATGGACGGAGATTTTAGTTATGATAACATCGATGAAATGCAAATCGGAGATGGTGATGATGCAGGAATTGACGCAATTGGGTTATTAGTTAATGGTGAGTTTATTGACAATCTTCAATCATTGAAGGACTTATTAGCCAATGGTCATAGGAATTTAGATGCACTCGTACTTTTTATACAGTCAAAAACAAGTTCGAAGTTTCAGTATACTGAGATGATAAATTTTGGAAATGGAATTGCTGATACATTACGTGAAGAACCAAGATTAAGGCAAAATATAAATTTAAAAGAAAAATGGGCGATGATTAATGAGTTAGTAAATAGTGCAGCCAATTTTAAGAGTATTAGAGGAAGAGCGTATTATGTTACAACAGGGGAATGGACAGAAGACCATAATCTAGTTGCGGCAATTTCGAACGTAAAAGAGACTATCATGGCACAGCACGTATTTACAGATTTTGAATATAAACCGATTGATCATGCTACGCTACGTCAGTATAATGCGGACGCAGAAACAAAAGTGTCTGGAACCGTATACTTTCCTGAAAAAGCTGATTTACCGGACGTGTTAGGCGTAGATCAAGGATGGTACGGATACATTTCAGAAACAGAATTTTTAAGTTTAATTGTGGATGAAAATGGTGATTTACGGCGTTCGCTATTCTATGATAATGTGAGAGATTTTCAAGGTGATACACCAGCTAATATTGGAATACAAAAAACGTTGATGTCGAATCATCCTGAAAATATGGCAATCTTAAATAATGGAATTACAATTATTGCAGAACACGCTACTCAAACGAGGAAGAAACTAACATTAGAGAATTACCAGATTGTGAATGGCTGTCAAACTTCCTATGTTATTTACAACAATAGAAAAAATGCACGAGAAACAATCTTTTTACCTATAAAAATTATAGTTACGACGGATGTTAGTGTGTCTACTAATATAACCGTTGCCAATAATCGTCAAACTACGGTTAAGGACGAAGATTTATTGGCGTTAACGGAGGTTCAAAAAGAACTTGAGGAATTTTTTAAGACTTATACTGGAGATAAAGCGCTGTTTTATGAACGTAGATCAAATCAATATAGTGAACATCCTGAAGTTGAAAAAGTTAGAATTGTGCCTATATCAATGTCACTTCGTACGTATAGTTCCATGTTTATGGGAGTGCCTCAATTAGCTAGTCGTTGGATTGGTAAATTATACAAAGGATATTCTAAACAAGTGTTTGATGGAGAAAAGACAAATTTGGCATTTTATACGGCTGCATTTACTTGGTATAGATTTAATTTCTTTATTAGGAATGGAATATTTGAACGAAAATATGCAAAATTTAAGTATTTTATACTTATAATGTTACGACTTTATTTAACAGGCGAGACTCGTCCAGAAATTTCAAAAAAGAAAACTATTAATGAGTGTGAAACCATAAATGAAGTTATATGGAATAAAGATAAGTGCAAAGAATATATGAAAAAAATGATTGATGTGATTGCAAAAATTGCCGGTGATCAGATAACGTCCAATACCTTGACCTCAAGTAAAACGTTTTTAGATGAGGTTTTGCAAGGTGTGTTAGATTTAAAAAAACAAGAAGGCATTAATAATTAATAAAGTTTCCGAATTGTAACTATGGGCTGAATCCAGAAAATGGATTGAAAAGATTGCGGATGCGGTTAGGTAAATCTAATCACAATGAACCTTAGGTATGAATTAATTTGAGTTATAAAGTACGATTAGATTATGAATTTCAGTGGGTTGATAAAGTAAATATGATATGGAGGAATTTAATTTGTCAGGAATGGTCGATATTCCAGTCCCATCTCGGTTTAGAATGGGAAATTTGTTTAGAGATAATAATTTTGAGGTTCCAATTTATCAACGGAATTATGCGTGGCAACGCGATGAAGTAACTGATTTTTGGAATGATTTATTGGATCTGGTTCAAGGGCATCGTAGTGGCCATTTCTTTGGCCAACTTGTAACAGTTAAGCATGAAGATGTTCAAGAAGTTATTGATGGGCAACAAAGATTAACGACTAGTTCTATTTTGTTAGCGGTGTTAAGAGACATCGCTAATGATTGGAACAAAAATCAACGGGATAACATGTCTAATGATTCAAGTGATATGTTACGAGACATTATTCGTGGTGTTGGAAAATGTTTACGTGGAGATAACGGTGAACGTGCAGCGCTATTACTACAAAAAACAGGTAAAGATGAAAATGACGTTACGGATATTCGGACATATTTTAATCGACTAATGCATCAAACAGATGGCCAGTTAGTAGAAACAGCGTCTACTGAACCAACCAAAAACCTATTGGGTGCGTATCGTGACCTGAAGAATTTAGTTTTAGCTGAAGTTCAATCAAGCAGCTTAATGACAGAACGGGTCAATAAATTAAATCAAATATTTGAAAACTTTACGGATAATTTTTATGTCGTGATTATTTCTGCGCTGAGTAATGAAGATGCATTCATTATTTTTGAAACTTTGAATAGTCGTGGTAAGGATCTTAAAGCGTCAGATATCATCAAAAATCATTTAATGTCTATCTCTGGAGATCAAATTACACATGCAAATGATCAATGGAAAATTGTTTCTAGTCGACTAAAAGATAACAGTGACCGAATTACCCGATTTATTCGGACATATTGGGCAGCTAGAAAACGGTTGGTTGTCGAGTCTAATTTATATCGGTCATTGAGTCAAGATTTAGGTACTACTAATGATGCACAGGTATTCTTAGATGATCTTGATGATTTAGTTGGGTTATACGATGTTTTGGAATCGCCAATGGCGCCTAAGGCTAATAGAGAATACTTTAAAAATAGTGCTTTACTTGAGCAGGTTGACGTCTTGAATCGATTAAGCGTTAAGCTTTATTATCCAATCGAATTAGCCCTTAAAAAGGGTGGTTATCCCGAAGAGGATATGTTGAAAGTTCTTAATAAAGTATTATCTATCTTTGTTCGCCATCGGGTAGTTATGAATGAGGGCACTAACTCATTGGAAACGGGCTTTGCGCGTATTGCACAGCAAATTTATTCTGGTGAATTAAATACGGTCGACAGTATTATTCATCAACTAGATGATAAACTTTTAAAACCCAATGCACAGGTCGAAGGGAACTTCTTAACGCTACAAAAAGAGGGAAGTACTCGTGGTCAAAAGAAGTGGACGTTGATGTATCTGTTAAGTGGTTTATTTGACGAAGATTTATATCAATCTGTTTTTGTGGACGATGACTATCAGCTTGTTCATATTGATGAGGATAAACTTACTGATGAACAGCAAGATGCTATCGGTAATTGGACATTGTTGGAAAAGAAGTTGATAAGTAAATACGAAAAAGCAACAGATGATGATTCTAAAGCAGAACTTTTGCGTCAGTCTAAGTTAGCTGAAAATCAGGAACTAGCAACCAAATTAAGTTCATGGAATTTTGATAAGGTTAATGAAAGGCAGCATCGATTTGCCAGATTAGTAACGACTATTTGGTAAATGTGATAATCAACCGGATACTTAAAAAAGTGATCTCTCCAACAAGGGATCACTTTTTTAGTATGCGAGAAGAGCATAGATGAATTGATCCTGTTACAATAATAGTTGATAATATCCTATAAATTAACGGAGAAAATTAGACAATGCCGATATTGAGTTATCATCCGAATGAAAGTGACACAAATGAAACGTATGAGCTTGACTTTGAAGTTTTTCAAAGTAGTTCTGACATTGTTAAAAAGGTACAGATAGCTGGAGGAGACTTATTACCAACTAACGATTGGAGCGAAATTAGTACCCTGAAAGAATTACAGCAATGGCTAACAGAAAAAACACACCACGTTCTCTATGCTGGCGTATTCAACTCAAAGGAAGACTTGTTTTACGAACTAGGTGACGATGACTTTCTACGAGAAGAAATAGAAGAGTACGAGGGAGAACGCTTCATGCTCTATTTCTGCGAAGAGACCCAGCAATACTTTCTATTGATGCTAACGTACGAATATCTGTGAAACCATTGATTACTGATGTGGGTATCGGTTAACCAGAGTTTCATCTCATCGTTCACAGGTAAGTGCTAATAAGCGATAGAATGGGTAACTACGTGGACTTCCAACAGGTTCATATCGATGTAATGAAGTGATTATAAAAAGCGATTCACTTTAATTTTTCCATGAGGGCAGGATGTATCAAACCTCAGAACCACCACCATCCCCACCCGATAGCCTCCACCTATCACCATCCACAAAAATGAGAAAACCATTTGACAATTAATCTCACAAAAGGTATATTAGCCTCATCAACTAAAAGGGAGGTTCCATAATGACTACTCAATCAATGCTCAATGTTAAAAATATCTGTTGTCGAATGTCGCGTGTTTGGCGATGTTCGGCCTGTTAGCATTGACTTTTATGAGGGTTAGGAACCTAAAAAGTCCATGTTTCCTGGTGGAACTTGGACCAAGGGCGCGCGAATTCTAGATGAATTCCGGGCCCTTTTTTGTTACTTTAATTTTAGAAATGGAACACCATGTGAACGGGTGTCGTCTACGGTTAAAATAGCTAGATTTCTAGTTACCTCCAAATTGAATCGAAGCTTTACTAGTTTTAGTTAAGAAGAGGAGACTACCATGTTAATTCAATCTGTTGAGCAACTTATCGGCCACACGCCGTTGATCGACCTACAAATCGATGTGCCAAACCACAGTCACATTTACGCCAAGCTGGAGATGTTCAATCCCGGCGGCAGCATCAAGGATCGGCTGGGACAGTACCTGATTCAAGATGGCATCGACAAGGGAAAAATCAACGCCACGACCACCATCATCGAACCAACTGCTGGTAACACCGGTATCGGCGTTGCGTTAGCGGCACAGCAACATCATTTACCATCGATTTTGGTGGTACCGGAAAAATTTAGCTACGAAAAGCAAACGTTGATGAAGGCGCTGGGCGCTAAGTTGATCAACACGCCATCCGAGGACGGCATCAAGGGCGCCATCAAGAAGGCCCGGGAGCTAGCAGCCCAAACACCAAACAGCTACGTGCCAATGCAGTTTGAAAATCCCGCTAATCCGGCGGCCTATTACCACACGTTGGCACCGGAGTTGATTGAAGATTTAGGCCAACCGATTACCGCGTTTGTGGCCGGGGCTGGTAGCGGCGGCACCTTTGCTGGGATTGCGCAGTATTTGAAAGAACAGAACCCTGATACGAAGGCGATTGTTGTTGAACCTGAAGGCTCGATTCTCAACGGTGGGCCGGCGCATGCGCACCGTACTGAAGGTATCGGGGTGGAATTCATTCCGCCGTTCTTCGAGAAGGTGGCCATCGATGACACCATGACGATTTCGGATGCCGATGCTTTTGCGCAGGTGCGCAAGATGGCGGCCGAACAGGGTTTGTTCATTGGGAGTTCCAGCGGCGCAGCGTTGGCGGCTAGCTTGAAGCTGGCGGAAACTTTGCCGGAGAATAGCCGGATCGTAACCGTATTTCCCGATAGTAGTGAGCGGTACATGAGTGAGCACGTATACGAAGTTAACACACCAAAAAACTAAAAAAGAGGCTATCAACTATGAAATTTGAAACGAAGTTAATCCACGGCGGTATCAGTGAAGATGCAGCAACGGGGGCCGTTTCAGTGCCGATTTACATGGCATCGACGTTCCACCAGAAGAAGATCGGTGAAAGCAAGTACGAGTACTCCCGCTCCGGCAACCCCACTCGGGAAGCTGTTGAGGCATTGATTGCGGACTTGGAGGGTGGCACGCAGGGGTTCGCCTTCGCGTCCGGTTCCGCCGCTATCGACACGGTCTTCTCCCTGTTTTCTGCGGGCGACCATTTTGTGATCGGCAACGACGTTTACGGCGGTACGTTCCGCTTGATTGACGCCGTGCTGAAGCGCTTTGGCATGACTTTCACCGTGGTGGATACCCGGAATTTGGATGCTGTAGAAGCTGCGATTACGCCCGCTACGAAAGCAATCTACTTGGAAACGCCAACCAACCCATTGCTCCGCGTGACCGACATTGAAGCGGTGGCCAACATCGCCAAGGCCCACAACGTGCTGAGCATCATCGACAACACCTTCGCCTCGCCATACGTGCAACGCCCACTGGAACAGGGCGTGGACATCGTGTTGCATAGTGCGTCTAAATACCTGGGTGGCCACTCCGATGTGATTGCCGGGGTCGTCGTTACCAAGGATCGCGAGTTGGGCGATAAGATTGGGTATTTGCAAAATGCTATCGGCGGCATCCTCGCACCACAGGAAAGCTGGTTGTTGCAACGGGGGATGAAGACGTTGGCTGTGCGGATGAAGGCGCACTTGAACAATGCCGAGAAGGTCTTCAACTACCTCAGCGACCAACCCGCCGTTTCGAAGATCTACTACCCAGGTGACCCCAACAACCCCGATTACGAAGTGGCCAAGAAGCAGATGAACGGCTTTGGCGCAATGATCTCTTTCGAACTGCAACCCGGTTTGGATCCCAAGAAGTTCGTGGAAAACTTGCAGTTGGTGACCCTGGCTGAAAGCTTGGGCGCACTGGAAAGCTTGATTGAAATTCCAGCTTTGATGACCCACGGCGCCATTCCACGCGAGATTCGCTTGAAGAACGGCATTAAGGACGAGCTCATCCGCTTGTCAGTCGGCATCGAAGAAACCAAGGACCTGTTGGCGGACTTAGACCGCGGCTTCATGAGCGTTCAAAGGAGCAATGACAATGTGGCAAACAGCGCGCGCCATTCTTAAGCGTGACCCAGCGGCCCATAGCTTGCTGGAAATTGTGTTAACGTATCCGGGCGTCCACGCGTTGTTTTGGCACCGCATCGCCCACTGGTTATCCTATCATCACCGTTACGTGCTGGCCGGTCTCATTAGCCGATTCAGCGCGGCCCACACAGGCATCTCGATTGCACCGGACGCCGTAATTGGCAAGCGGGTGTTTATCGACCATGGCGTGGGCGTGGTGATCGGCGCTACCGCCATTATCGGCGATGACGTCACTATTCTGCACGGTGCAACGCTAGGCGCAAGAGGCACCGTATGGTACGGCCGCCGCCACCCAATCGTCAAATCAGGCGCATTCATTGGCGCGAACGCTCAGTTACTGGGCGCGATTACGATTGGTAAGAATAGTAAGGTTGGCGCTGGGGCGGTGGTGCTGGAAGATGTGCCTGATTATACGACGGCGGTGGGGAATCCGGCGCGGTTGATTAAGAAGGAGCGGATTCGGATTGAGTTGTATCCGCCGAAGAAGTATGTGGAGTTTTAGAGAACGGAGCAAGGCGGGTAGAGAGCGGAGTGTAAGGTGAGTTTAGTGAAAGCGCCCTGGGCTTGGGCGGTTTTACTGAACTCATCTTACATGCAGCTCTTTGCCTTGCGGCCTTCATTTCGGCGCAGGCTAATAAAAGAGGTAGTGTTAACAGGCTTCACAATATCAACGATTATTGCCAACTAAAGTCCAAGTGGCGCCGAAAACAGAGTAGGAGCAATGATCGTCGCCGCTAGCACACTGTAAAAGCAAAATACCCCGATACCACTCAAAATAGCTAAAACCCCCTGACCATAAAAATACAGAAATACTATCCACCCATCATTTCGGCTAGAAGGATAGCAATAAATTAATTAAATATCGGCTACAAAAACTACAAGGGACCGTTCAGCTCATCTGCCGAACGGTCCTTTTGTGTCCTACTTAAATATAGAAGCAACAACAAATTCTGCACAAACTTTTAGCGCCTATTAGCTATTAAAACTGAAATCGGTTACAAAACCGAACCGTAAATTCGCCCTAAACCCCGTCAATATTCCAATAATGCAACTAAAAAACAAAAAAATGGAATTTTTATTAATAATTAATAAAGCGTTTCCGAAATTCATGGTATGATAAAGGGGTATAAAGTGTAGGGTGTCATGTTGATGTTTTCACAATTTCTAGATAACTATCGCGACCTTGATAGGTCAAATTGTGGAGAGATGTGGCACCGATTTAAGAAGGGTGGATCTACCGATGAAAAACTATGTTGCGCTGGTGGGGACCAATACCGCCAAATCGACCAACCGAAAGTTATTAACGTACATGAAGAACCGGTATACCGAAGAAGCTGCCATTGAAGTTGTTGAGCTCAAGGGCTTACCAATTTTCAAGAAGACTGCCGATTTATTCGTACCAGAACAAGCTCAAGCAATTGCCGAGAAGATTGAAGCAGCCGATGGTGTGATCATCGGTACGCCTGAATATGACCACTCAGTGCCAGCCCTGCTTTCTAGTGCCTTAGCCTGGTTATCATACGGCATCCACCCATTGATGGATAAGCCAGTGATGATCGTTGGGACGTCATACGGGACTTTGGGGGCATCACGGGCTCAATCCCAACTGCGTCAGATTCTGGACTCCCCAGAAATTAAGGCAACGGTGATGCCAAGTTCTGAATTCTTGTTGGGTCACTCCCTTCAAGCATTTGACGCTGACGGCAACTTAACCGCCGAAACTGAAGTGAAGCAGTTAGACGGGTTGTTCCAAGACTTCCTGCTCTTTACTGATTTAACCGCTCAGTTGGATCACTCAAAGCAACTGCATAAAGAAGACGCAGCGGCTAACTTTTCGTGGGATAATGGTTTAACAGGAGATGATAAATAATGGTCAAATTAGTTGGAATCGCGGGTTCAATTGGTGATGAATCCTATAACCGGATGTTGTTGCAATTTATCAGTAAGCATTTTAAAAAAGACGTTGATATTGAACTATTAGATATCAACGACATTCCACAATTTAACGAAGATGAAGATGACGGCACGAACGAAGCTGCTTTAGACTTGGCTCGTCACATCTCCGGCGCCGATGGGGTGATCTTGGCAACGCCAGAACACAACCACACCGTGCCAGCTGCCATGAAGAACGTCATCGAATGGATGTCCAACAACTTGCACCCATTCACCGGCAAACCCGTTTGGATCGTTGGGGCGTCATACTACACCCAAGGGTCATCACGGGCTCAGCTGCATTTAAAACAAATCTTGGAATCACCCGGCGTTAACGCTATCGTGATGCCAGGTAACGAATTTCTATTGAGCAACGCCAAGAGCGCCTTCGACGAAAACGGCGACTTGAAGGACGCCCGCACTGTCGGCTTCCTTGAATCCGTTTTGAAGAAGTTCCTGACGTTTATGAAGGTGATTGATATGATGGACGCGCCAGATCCAAAGAACGCACACGAAGAAGACATGGAAGCCAAGCACCCAGTGAACACCACGGTTGAAGGCGTTGACCCTAACGATCCTGAATGGGTTGAAAAGGCCGCCGAAAAGACCCATGCTGCTTCCGGTGGCGACTATGTGAAGTTGGACCGCGGGTTGTTGACGGTTGACCAATTGAACTGGTTCTTGAACTCAATGGCCGGGGAACTGACCTTTGCCGATGACAACAACCAATTCATCTACTACAACCACAACGCCGACGCCCCTCAAATGCTGGCGGCTCGGACCCCAGATCAAGCTGGTTCCTCACTTGCCGGCGTTCACCCAGGTCGCGTTGTTGAACACGTTAAGCAAGTCATCTACGCTTTACGGACTGGCCAAACCGACGTTGTCTCAATGCCAGCACAACAGGGTCCTAACCAACACGTGATGCACTACTACCGGGCAATGCGCGATGAAAACCGCCGTTACCGTGGCGTTAACGAATTGGTGATCGATGTAATGCCAGTGATCGACTACTACTTGAAGGCTACCGGCCAAAAGTTAGTGAAGGATCCAGATGCTAAGCCATTCTCACCAATCACCGGCTTAGACGGTATCACGGGTGCTTCAAAGCACTCAACCCCAGGCACTGACGCAACCAGTGGCGCTTCAGCTAAGGGTGACGACAAGCCAGCCGAAACTGATGCCACGACCAGCGCTTCGGTTGAAGAAGCCGTTGAAGCTGCGAAGGCACCAGAAGTTTATGCAACCAGTGGTGCTTCAGAAGAAACAACTGAAGCCGCACCAGCAGCTGCATCAACCCCAGCACCAGCACCAGAAGCAGAAGCACCGGAAACGGATGCAACTAGTGGTGCTTCGGAAGCATAAACCGGTTGAATTTTAGCCAATAAAAAATCGTGGTTCTCCGAATTGGAGGATCACGATTTTTATTATCTCAATTGAAGTGTGATTAAGCTAATGCCGTTTTTCCCAAGCCGTCTTGCCATAGTAAACCGCGTAGCACAGCGCCAAGAACGGAATCATGTACAGCAACGCTGGCCGTTGCGTTGGGTCAAAGACGATCAACACACAGGACAGTAAGCTCATGATAAATGCTAACCAAGGCACAACTGGGTACCAAGGCGTTTTGAATTTCAATTCGGCAGTGGTGTGACCGGCTTTCAGCCAAGCTTGCCGGAAACGAATTTCGGAGAAGGCAATCGCCATCCAAACGATCACAACGGCTAAGCCGGAAATCGACACGAGCACGAGGTAAACAGTGGAAGCCGCAACGACACTAGAAATCAGTGCCAGGACGCCACCAATCATACTGAGGCAGAGTGCCAACATGGGCACGCCGCGGTTGTTGGTTTTGGCCACCTTCAGCGGAATAGTCCCTTCATTGGCCAGCGACCACAGCATCCGCGTTGACGCATACAACCCAGAGTTAGCGGCCGACAAAATCGCCGTCAGTACCACGAAGTTCATCAGATCACCGGCAAACGGTAAGCCGATACTGTTAAAAACTAAAACGAAGGGACTTTGATCAACGCCAGCTTTTTGCCACGGAATCAAGGCCGACATCACGGTAATACTGCCGATGAAGAAGATGATCAATCGGAATAGCGTCGTGTGGATTGCTTTCGGCAACGTCTTTTCCGGATCCTTGGTTTCTCCAGCGGTCACACCGATCAACTCGGTACCAGAGAAGGCAAAGTTAACGGTCAGCATGGTAGTGAACACCGCTTTGAAGCCGTTAGGAAACAGGCCGTCTTTGACTAAATTCGTGAACATCGGCGCGTGTTGGTAACCTTTGATGTGGATGGCGCCGAAAATGGCTAAGGCGCCGAGCACGATGAAGACGATGATGGCGACCACTTTGATACTCGAAAACCAAAATTCGGTGTTCGCGAAGAACTTGACGGACAGCGCGTTAGAGGTGAAAATAACGATCATGAACAACGCGCTCCAGATCCAAGTGGGCGAGTTCGGGAACCATTTATGCATAATCAGCCCGGCGGCGGTAAATTCCGAACCGAGAGCCACCGTCCAGGTCAACCAGTATAAGATGGCAACCGTAAAGCCGGTACCGTGGCCAATGAAGCGGTCAGCGTAAACGTGGAACGACCCGGTTTCCGGCATCGCAACGGCCAGCTCACCCAGACACAGCATGACGAGGTAAACCACGACGGCGCCAATGCCGTAAGCTAAGATCGTGCCAATCGGACCAGCTTCGTGAATCGTGTAACCAGAACTCAAGAACAGCCCGGTGCCAATCACGCCACCTAGGGAAATCATAAACAGGTGCCGCGAAGTCATCTTGCGTTCGAGTTCAGTATGTGTTTTTTCTGCCATAAAAAGTTCCTCCATAATTGCAAATGCACGAGAATTAGAATAACATTAAAAAACGTGATTAAGCAACTTTAATTTTAACGGGGATAAAATGGTTTCCCGGTGTGACACGTATTTTGAAATGAGAAATAGTTAAATTAATGAGAGGTGGTCTTTAAATGATCAAATTAAACCGGCAACAACCACTAGTGATCGATGGCGCAATGGCGACGGAATTGGAAAAACGAGGTGTCGATACCGATAACGCGTTATGGTCCGCCATGGCCTTGATTCATAACCCCCAGGCGGTTGTTGACGTGCACCGGAGTTATTTTGAGGCCGGCGCCAACATCGCCATTACGGACAGTTATCAGGCGAATGTGCCAGCCTTTGAAGCAGCGGGGTTGAGTGCTGAACAGGGCCGGGCGTTAATTACGGCTTCGGTTAAATTAGCGCAACAAGCTCGCTCGGAATATCAAGCGGCTCATCCAGAACGCACCGCACCGCTGTTGATTGCGGGAAGTGTGGGGCCTTATGGGGCTTACTTGGCTGACGGGAGTGAATACACGGGTGACTACCAGTTAACAACTAAGCAGTATCAGGAGTTTCACCGGGAACGCATGTCGTTGTTGGTTGCAGCGGGTGTTGATTTATTGGCACTGGAGACGCAACCGAACTTTGAAGAGACCAAGGCCTTAGTGGCGATGGTTGAAGCTGAATTTCCAACAACGCCGGTCTGGGTGTCGTTCAGTGTTGATGGGCAGGATAAGCTGTGTGACGGGACGCCATTGGCAACGGCGGTGGCGTACTTTAATGCGCATCCGCAAGTTCAAGCTATCGGCGTTAACTGTACGGCAATGACCAACGTTACGGCGTTGGTTGAAGGGGTACGTGCGGCAACGGAAAAGCCAATCGTGGTTTATCCGAATAACGGTGATACCTATGATCCAACAACGAAGACGTGGGAAACGCATGCGGATGCACCAGCCTTTCGCGATTTAGTGCCAACTTGGCAGGCTAAAGGCGCAACGTTGATTGGCGGTTGTTGCCGAACGACGCCAGCGGATATTGCGGAAGTTGCGGCGGTGTTGGCTGCTGAGTAATGTGAATGATTAGAAAAGCACCATGAAAACCCGATATTACGGGGCTTCCATGGTGTTTTTTAGTTTAAGTGATTTCTGTTTAGCTTAGCGAAAGTCGAGGATAATGTTACTTAGTTGAACGCCGTTTCTTCCAACCAAACCATCCGAGAAGCGTGAGACCAAGTAGTCCCCAGAAAGTTGTTGATGAGTGAGACTGATCGTTGGTTTGTGGAAGGGCGGTTGCGGTTGAACTGGCGTTGTTTGCTTGGTTAGTAGTGGTATGCGGAGCACCCACAGTAACAGGGCTGGTTGCTGGACGAGTGGCCTTTGACTGAGTTTTAACTTTAGTCGCACTCGGGGTCGTTGGGGTGATAACGCTTGGGCGGGGTGTTGGCGTTGGATTAGGTCGACTGTGATTACCGTTACCGGTTTCGGGTTTGTTGCCGGCGTTGTTGTCGGTGCCAGAACCGTTGCCAGTGGCGCCAGTTTCTGAACCGTTGCCCGAACCTGAACCACTATCAGTCCCGGAGCCAGAGTTATTTCCAGAACTGTTGTCGATGCCAGAACCATTGCCAGTTCCAGTTCCGTTATCAGTCCCGGAGCCATTGCCGTTCCCGGAACCATTGCCGTTCCCGGAACCATTGCCGTTCCCGGAGCCATTGCCGTTCCCGGAACCATTGCCGTTCCCGGAACCATTGCCGTTCCCGGAACCATTGCCGTTCCCGGAACCATTGTCAGTTCCGGAGCCGTTGTCAGTGCCAGAGCCGTTGTCAGTGCCAGAACCATCGCCAGTTCCGGAGCCATTGTCAGTGCCAGAACCGTTGTCAGTGCCAGAACCGTTGTCAGTGCCAGAACCATTGTCAGTTCCGGAGCCATTGTCAGTTCCGGAGCTATCGCCAGTGCCAGAGCCGTTATCAGTGCCAGAACCATTGTCAGTGCCAGAGCCGTTGTCGGTCCCAGAACCGTTGTCGGTCCCAGAACCATTGTCAGTTCCGGAACCATTGCCAGGGCCATTATCAGTGCCAGAACCGTTGTCAGTCCCGGAGCCATCGCCAGTGCCAGAGCCGTTGTCGGTCCCAGAACCATTGTCAGTTCCGGAGCCATCGCCATTGCCAGAGCCGTTGTCAGTACCAGAGCCGTTGTCGGTCCCAGAACCATTGTCAGTTCCGGAGCCATCACCAGTGCCAGAACCATTATCGGTCCCAGAACCGTTGTCAGTTCCAGAACCACCATCAACCTCGCCATCCGGCGTTGGATCAATCGGTGGGGTTGCGAGCCGATATTGGACAGTAACCTCACTATTAGCGGTATCGGCTGTAATCGTTTCGGCGTCAACGGTTGTCTGACTGGCAATTAATGCGCCTATTTCAGGGCTATCAGCGGCCTGCCAAACAGGTTCGCCGGTTGGTTGCCAGTCGGTATACGTCACGTCGCTAGAAGCCACGTTATACGAAGCGGTTCTAGTAAACGTTACGGACTGCTGGACGTCAGGTGCCACCGACTCGTTTTGTTCGTTAACGTAGTGAATCGTTCGGGTGACCGTCCGCGTTAAGGCGTCCGGTTCGAGTCCTGCGGGGTATTTGGGACTGTTGGGGTCATCAGGGTTCATGGCACTACCGGGTTGGTAAGTGGGGTGGTCAGTGATGGTCATCGTCGTTGGATAGTAGTAAACCGTCACCGTTTGAGCGAGTTTATCGACGTTTGCAGGCGTTGCCTCAACCGTTGGTGTCGTTGTGGTGAAGGTTTCAATCGTGGGACTCTGCACGGCAGCAAAGGTCGCCGTTGTCTCTGGTTGCCAGTCAGTATAGGTCACTTGGTGCTGGTCATCGACAGTTGCCGTTCTAGTGAACGTCAACGTGGTCGTTTTAGGTTGTGCGATTGGTGTTTTGGTCAGACCATCAACGTAATTGATCGTTTGCGTAACGGTCCGCTTAACGTCGTAATCGCCGGGGAAATCGGGGGTAAATACATTCCGCGTGTAGTTCACTTGGCGGTCAACCGTTGCCATTTCGCCAGTTACAGTGATATCGGCGTTACCAGTAGTTGTTACGCCATCAATCGTGGTTATCACGCTGGCAACGTGTTCAGCGGGTGCTTTAAGATCCGTTAACGCGGGCACGATGGCTTGACGATCCGCTTCTGATTGACTGATACCACTTGGCTCGGTTGTCCACGGCGTTAGCGTCCACTGGGTGTTACCCGTTTCATTGGCGGTCGACTGGGTGAGGGTTCGGTAGAATTGAACCGACTGCTTAGCCGTTTCTGGCGTTGGGAGATTGTAGTGCGTCGTCACGGTAACTTGTTGACTAAGTTCAGCAGCATCAACGTACATAATGGTCCGTTCGCGGTTAGGCGTTGTTGGCGTAACAGTTTCAGTGGCCACTTTTTCTACAAAGGCAACTTTACCGGGCAACGTTAAGGCAGTTGGTTCTGGGAAAGTATCGCCATCGGTAGCGAGCCAATTGCTGTATTTGACGGTTGCGGATCCATCTGGTTCAAAGGTCACCGAAGCGGTTCGCGTAAAGGTGATGGTTTGAGTGGTGTCAGGTGCCAATGAGTTGCCGGTTTGGTAGTCCTGGTGGTGAATGGTTTCGGTAACGATTTTTTTGAGGTCGTTAGTCGTTAGCCCATCCGGATAGCGGCGCGGGTCCAATAAATCAGTGCTCACCGCGGTACCGGCAACTTGTGGCTGTTCGGCGGACACAGTGACCTGAGCGGCATAGTAACCAATGGTGGCGACTTGTTCCCCTTGATTAGCCTCAAAGCTGATAGCTGGGTAACTCGACATAGCGGGCACCATCCCGGGAACGATTGGGCTTGTAACGGCGTCAAAGGTAGTGCTTGACGGAATATCGACCCGTTTCCAGTCACTATAGGTTAAGCCTGTGGCGGGATTGGCCAAATACTGTTCGAGGTTGACCGTTACCTCCCGATATAGTGGTAGGTTTGTGTGGTGGTCAGGCGCAACGGTTGTTTGGGTTTTGGCGTCAACGTAGTGGATCGTTTGGTGGCGGACTTGGTAGAGGTCGGCGGCACCCAAACCACCTGCAAGGATTGGGGATAGTTCATCCGTTGAAAGCAAGTGACTCCCAGCTTCAATGGGTGCAAAGCCCTGTGTGAGTGGGTCACTTGGATTACTGGTATGTTGACCCGAAACCGTAATAACCTTTGGGTAGTAGACAGCCGTTTGAGTCACCGTTTTGCCAGCCGTTGCGGCGATGCTGGGGAGGTCTGCAGTTTGGGCAATTAAATGCGCTGCATCTGGATTAGCAATGGTGGCCATGCTGATTGCTGAGAAACTAGCTGGTGACCCATCAAGGTTAGTGAAGGGCTGCCAGTCAACGGTGATTGCGGAGCCGTCTTTGATACCATCCGGATTTTGAAGTTGATTGGTATCGATTGCGGTGACCTTAGCGCGTTGTACCAGAGATTGGGTCTGGGTGGTTAAAGTACCCAAATCTTCCTTGGTAACGGCGTTGACCCCGTTAACGACACGGGTAACGGTTGCGTAGCGCGGTTGGACAGCGGCGCCGGGCAAATCACCGAGGTCGTTGGTTTCAATAACGTAAAGGTCATCGGTTGCTAGGAAGCCACTTGCAGTTAAGTCAGCTTGCCAAGAGCCATCCGCTTTAACAACGGTCAGTTGCGTTTTGCGGCCATCTAGGGATTTGATAAAAATCTTGTTTCCGACTCCGGTACCGGTACCGGATAACGTTCCGTTGGCGGTTGGGCGGTCCGCAATTGTTGGTGTAAGCTGATGAGTTGAGGCTTGTGCGCGACCTAAATAAACGGTGTGGTCCGCGATGAACGCCCCGTTTTGAATCACGAATGCGGGTAAACCAAGGTGAGTTGAAACGTAAATCGTGGTTTGATACTTATCACCGGTCGAGGATAACGGTAAGGAAACGGCCTGAGGAATAGTTGAAACGGGTCCGTACAAGTCAAAAGCACCGGGAGCGCCCGCGATGTTTGCCGTTTTAGCCGCGGTACTCGTTGAGGTTGAAGTTGTCATCGTCACCGTGGCCGGACCGATAAAGCGAATATCCTTTGGTGGGGTGAGGGTAGTGGGCAGAATCTGAACGGTGATCACGGACTTTCGGGTGAGTTCTAATTTGCCGTTGTTCATTCGGGTATTGGTTGCCCAAATCTGATAGTTTTTAGGGAAGATGGGTTGTTTAAATAGTGTCTGTGCCAGTGCTTGTTCAGCCGCACTGGTGCCAGCGGCATCCGGGCCGATATATTCGTAGTCACCGGCCGTGACGCGTGTATAGTAACCGCTGGGGCTGAGATACCAACCGTATTTGGCTAAATTTTCGGGTGCGAGATCCTTGATATATTGGGTAACGTTGACCAGTTCGGCGTTGGGGGCGGTCAGTTGTGCAGCTTTAAGCGTTGGCGTTACTGGGGTTGTTGCACGTGCTGCACGCGCTGTTGGTTGAGGTGCCGGTGGTGTTGGCTGGGATTCAGTAACCGGTATTGAAGCGGGGACATCGGTCGTTGCCGTGATTGTCGAAGCTGCATCAGCAGTTTCGGATGGTGTGGCAGGGCTGCTATCTAGGGTTGAATCAACGACGGGAACCGATTGTGGCTCGGTTGAGTCAGTCGCTGGTTTAGTTGTTGGTTCGTCAATATTGTTAAGCGTAGGCGTTGAAGCGGGTAATGCCGGTTCGGTTGTCGTTGTATCGGTGGTATCAGTTTCAGTAACCTCATTATCAGCACCGACCATAACTGATTCAGTGGCAGTCTCTGCTGGCGCCCCTGTATCTGCGTGACCAACCAGTGGGTGGCTAGTTAATGCCAAGGCGGCCAGAATCGTTGCACTACTGCTAATTAACCACAATTTACCAGATTTGTATAGTTTATAACGAACAAGTTTAGTTTGCGTGTCGGTGTCCAGGCGTCGTCTTAAATGCGTTGTTTTTTCCATGGCGTGGATGGCCTCCTAGATAGTTAAAGTCATTCGATTAGCGGGATCTTGTCTGAAATTGGGAATTAAATCAGAATTGGTATAGGTCAAACATACCGGAAACAATTGTCGTTATCAAGTAAAAAATGATGGTAATTTCGTGAAAATATAATTAAAAAACTAATCTATAACATAAGTGAAATAATTGGAGTTATTCACAATTATGGGCTAGGCCGAAGATGGTGGGGGTTACAGGGATAATGGGTATAGTTTGGGGAATCTGGAGGTGGAGGAGTTTAGGATGGTGAGGAGATTGTGAAGAGAGGCGTTTAGTGGAGAACGGTATAGGTGGGGGTGTTTCACGTGGAACAAATGTAATGGGATAGTGAGATTAGTTTGGTAAGGATTGAAGTGGTGGTCTTAAATTAAAAGTTAGTTGATGCGGTTATTGAAGTGCCGTGCTGTTATGTAGCCTAAACGTGTAAAAAAACGCAGGACCTGGCCATATAAGGAACGGCAGGCACAAACCTCCAAAAACCGGAGATTTATGCCTGCCGTTCCTTATATTCTGGGTCCTAACCGCGTTTTTTTGCGCTCTCTCAAAAAGGGAACCAACACCCTCAAGCATCGGTTCCCTTGTTCACCATTTCGCTTGCTTGTTCCTCCGTGACGAACTTTAAGAACTTCTTTTGGAGTTTTGCATTATCGTTGAAAATCTCAGTGGCGGGGTCGTTGTTGTTACATAAGAAGAGGACCTCACTTTGGTTATCCATTAACCATTTACCGGTTTGCCAGTGGAAGCCCGTCTTTTGTTCGAAGAGGGATAGCATCCGGTATAACTCGCTGGATTTGGACAACGCGTACAAGTACTTGATCTTCGTAATCAATCGGCTGATATCGTTCAAGTAGTTCAAGTAATCAATCGTCGTTTGGATTGCAGGATCATTTGGGTCATCATCCAAGTGTTCCTGTGGGGTTAACGCTGCTGGTTGCGGCGCCGAGGTTGACTGGTCGGTGAATGAGATCACAACCGAACAGAGGTTGCGAACCAAGTCAAAACGGCCACGTTCTGCAGGGGTCATCTCACGGTCCTCCTTGGCAGCGCGTTGCGTTTCAGGAATGATATTATAGCAATCATCAAATATTGGATTATTGGTCATATTGTGACTAGTCTCCTAACTGGCGCGGAATTAAATGGGGGTCATGTCACCCATTAGCGCAGTGCTAGTTGTGACGTTAGTTTCGTTCACTCAAGCGGTCAATGATACTGTATCATATCAAAAATAGTAAATCCGTTTACTAAAGTTTAATCCTGATACAATCAGGGATTACTAACAGTTTATAACAGTTCTCAAGTCAATTTAAGGGTAGCGGTTACATTCGCTAAATAAATGACATAAAAGGGCTAGAAAACGTTGAAAAAACCGATTAATAATAAATTTATACCACATTTGTATAAACTTTTCACTATTTTGATGGCGAACTTAGTGAATAACTTTAAAACCGGAATCTGAGGGATAACAGTATTGAAATAATGTATCGCTAAGTTGTCTAAAACTGAACAAATCCATTTCAATCGTGACATTCCACGTTTCGCCGGAATAGTATTATTTTGTTCGCTTGTGAAAAGCCAATCTGGTGGCAGAAAAAAGAACCGTCATCGCTCGCACGGCTGTGAACAATGGCGGTTCTTAACAGTTAAATTTTAGTCTGGATCAGCCAGTGATTTACCAGTTGTCCCGTATTTGAACCCATCAAAAATTTTGTCAATGTCGTTGAATTCGGAATCGCTCAACGTAACGTTCATGGCCTTTGCGTTCGCAATGACTTGGTCGGGCTTTTTGGCACCTGGAATCACCACACTGATCAGTGGGTTCTTGATGTACCATGCCAAAACGGTTTGGGTGACCGTGGCATCGTGAGCTTCCGCGATTGGGCGAATGGCATCAACGGCGGATAGGATCTGACCATAACGTGGTTCCTTGAAGTCGGCAATTTGGCTGCGAATATCGTCGGCTGGGAAGGTGACGTCCTTCGTGTACTTACCCGTTAATAGGCCAGAAGCCAGTGGGAAGTATGGCACGAAGCTGATGTTGTTTTGTTTTAAGTAAGGCAACATCCGTGAGCCGTGATCTTGGTGCAAGAGACTAAATTCGTCTTCGACAACGTCAAGGTAACCATCGGCGTTGGCATCCTTAATCTGCTTCAAGCTAAAGTTGGAAACCCCGATAGCGCGAATCTTACCTTGTTCACGCAGACGTTGTAGGGCGCCAACAGCTTCGGCCTTTGGCGTATCGTGGTCTGGGAAGTGAATGTAGTAGATGTCGATGTAGTCTGTATCGAGCCGTTTGAGGCTTTCATCGACCTGCTTGGTTAAGAACTTCGGGTCATTGTTAATCACCTGTTCACCACTTGAGAAGTCGTGAGCGCCCTTCGTAGCAATAATTAACTTAGAGCGGTCGTAGTCCTTAATGGCTTGACCGACTAATTCTTCGGAGTGGCCTAACCCGTAAACGTAGGCGGTATCTAACAACGTGATGCCGTTATCGATACCAGCCTTAACGAGGTCGATGCCGTCTTGATCCTTTAAATTTGGAAAGAGGTTGTTGCCCCCAACGGCGTTCGTGCCTAACCCTAAAGCCGTTGCGGTGACGTCTGTTTTACCGATCGTAACTTGTTCTGACATAAACCAATTCCTCCTTGAAAGCGTTTTGATAAGTTCATTATACTAGTTTTCACACGCGTAGAGAAGCAAGCTAACGATCGTTAAATTCGGTTAAAATACCGTCAAATCAAGCTTTGTGCCAACTTCGAAAATTAATTTAAAATAAATTAGCACTCTACTTGCGCGAGTGCTAAAAAGGTGCTATTATAGACAATGTTGACGGGGATAGTTAAACTATATCGGACGAAAGTTCAATATATGAGACTAGCCGCTTCGACTGAAAACTAATCCAACTTAATAGCAATCAGCGAGGCACCGTCAAATCAGTTTTGGCGGTGTCTTTGCGCGACACCAATCAATGGAGGAGGAATCGAAATGGCTAACTTATTTAATAACGACCCATTTTTCAATAACAACATGGATGATCTGTTCAACCAGATCTCTCGACAACTCGGTGACGGCAGTACAGCCCGTTACGAGGTCAATGGTCACGAATTGACCCCCGATGAATTTGCACAATACCGTGCTACCGGTAAGTTACCGGATCGTGAACACGAAATTGAAGTGAATGATGCGGGTGACCGCGCTGTAAAGAAGGGCGGTATTCTGGAGAAGTTGGGTCGTAATTTGACCCAAGAGGCTCGAGATGGTCTGTTGGATCCAGTGATTGGTCGTGATTCCGAGATTCAAGAAACGGCTGAAATTTTAAGTCGTCGAATCAAGAATAACCCGATTCTAGTTGGGGACGCCGGCGTTGGGAAGACCGCGGTTGTGGAAGGCTTAGCCCAAGCAATCGTTGCCGGTAAGGTCCCAGACAGTGTTAAAAACCAAGAAATTTACTCAATCGACTTGTCTTCATTAGAAGCCGGTACCCAGTTACGGGGTTCATTCGAAGACAACATTAAGAACTTGGTCAAGGAAGTTAAGGCGGCGGGCAACGTCATCTTGTTCTTTGACGAAATCCACCAAATTCTCGGCATCGGCTCAACCGGTGGCGAAGATGGTGGCAAAGGCTTAGCTGATATCATCAAGCCAGCGTTGTCTCGTGGTGACATTACCGTTATCGGGGCAACGACGCAGGATGAATACCGGAACACGATTTTGAAGGATACCGCGTTGGCACGTCGGTTTAACGACGTTGTGATCAATGAACCAACTGCTGAAGACACCTTCAAGATTCTGCAAGGCATCAAGAAGTTGTATGAGGATCACCACCACGTTTCACTGCCAGATGACGTGTTACACGCTGCCGTGGACTATTCCGTTCAGTATTTGCCACAACGGACCTTACCTGACAAGGCGATTGACTTGTTGGATATGACGGCGGCGCACTTAGCTGCTGGTCAGCCAAGCAACGATACCGCTAGTTTGAAGGCCCAGTTGAAGACGGCTGAAGCGGAAAAAGAAAGTGCTGCGAAGGCGGAAGACTACGAGAAGGCCGCTAAAGCAAAGGCCGAAGTTGACCGCTTGAACAAGGCGTTGAAGTCGACCGATGATACCAAGACGACCACCATCGTTGCCACACCAGATGACGTGGCCGCCGCCGTTGAACGGTTGACTGGCATCCCAGTTTCTAAGATGGGCACCAACGATATCGAACGGTTGAAGGGTATCGCGGATCGTTTGAAGGCTAAGGTCATCGGCCAAGATGAAGCCGTTGACATGGTCGCACGGGCGATCCGTCGTAACCGGGCTGGCTTTGACGAAGGCAACCGGCCAATCGGCAGCTTCCTGTTCGTTGGCCCAACCGGGGTCGGCAAGACGGAATTGGCGAAGCAATTAGCCGTTGACCTCTTTGGTAACAAGGACGCCATCATTCGGTTAGACATGAGTGAATACAGCGACCGGACTGCGGTTTCCAAGTTGATTGGGACCACCGCTGGTTACGTGGGCTACGAAGATAACGGCAACACGTTGACTGAACAAGTTCGCCGGAACCCATATTCGATCGTCTTGTTGGATGAAATCGAAAAGGCCGACCCACAAGTCTTGACCCTGTTGTTGCAGGTCATGGACGATGGTCGGTTGACGGATGGGCAAGGCAACGTGGTGAACTTCAAGAACACCATTATTATCGCCACTTCTAACGCTGGTTTTGGCAACGAAGCCCTTACTGGCGACGACGCTAAGGACCAAACCTTATCCGATCGGCTCCGTCCATACTTCAGACCTGAATTCTTGAACCGGTTCAACGGCATCGTCGAATTCAGCCACTTAAGCAAGGAAGACCTTGGTCAAATCGTGGACTTGTTGTTAGACGACGTGAACACGACGCTGGCTAAGAAGGGGATCACTTTGACCGTTACCGATGCGGCTAAGGACCACCTCATGACCGACGGCTACGATGAAGCCATGGGCGCTCGTCCACTTCGTCGGGTCATCGAACAAGAAATCCGGGACCAAGTCACCGACTTCTATCTGGATCACTTGGATGTTAAGGCGTTGAAGGCTGATTTAGTTGACGACAAGATCGTCATCACGGAAGCCTAAGTTTGATGTTGTGTTAAATCCAATTTGAAAAGCCACCGTACCTGAAGCTGATTGCTTCGAGTGCGGTGGCTGTTTTGTTTTACGTTTGTGTCTAGCGTAAGCATTCTGCTGTTTAATTTGTGAAGTGCGGTGATTTGCGTGAACTGACGATTCCGGTCAGCGGCTAGGTTCCTGCTGTGGGGCCGGTCTGAGCCGAAGAGCGGTCTCAGACCTCGAATTCAAGCCTCGCCATGTAGACAGCCCTGTCAAGTTGACAGATGAAATAATATAAAATTTTCTTTGTACTCAAATGGCTTCGTTCCAGTATT